>JBMYWO010000006.1:0-38641 GCA_049607505.1 Polaribacter sp. | reverse complement strand
TGACTTGCTGTCTTAAATAACTCTATTCGTTCTTTTGTAGTACGTTTCTTATAATTTTCAAACTCTGCAAATAAGCGCAAAAACTTATCTTTTTCTGCTTGAATTAATTCTTCAGTTGTGGGTTCGTCTTTTACAGTTTCTTCAACAACTTCCTCATTTTGTTCAACTTGTACGCTTTCTTGTTCGTCTTTTAGCTCTTCTTCTTGTATCTTTTCTTTTTTACTCATTTGTGTAATCGTTAAATTATATAGGATGTATTGGCAAAAACGTTGCCAATAAGAAAATAGTGTCAATCTGACAATAATAAAAAAATTATTATTATTCTTATCAAAGAGTTTTAGCTAACAAATTGAAAAAAATATTGGAATTAAAATGAAAGAAGAGTGAATTTTTTACAGAGGTAAGGCTAAATGAATAAGTTAAAAAAATCGCAATCTAATCAAAGCGATTTTTTATAGATTACTATTATACAATTAATTTTCTAAATACATCAACTTTTAATATTGTTCTATGACAGATTCAATAAACGGATAATAGTATTCGGTAATTAGTAACCCTTTTTTACATACAATTTCTGCGCCTTGATGATCTACAAAAACCAATGTAGGAAAGCCTTTGACATTGTATTTTTCTTTTAATTTATAGGTTACTTCTAATTTTTCTGGAGTTACTAAATCTTTATTTCTTGGGTAATCTGCTTCATATAAAATTAAGTCTCTATCAGCTATTTCTTTAAATTTCTCTGTATGAAATAAATTTTTATCCAAAATCTTACAAGGACTACACCAATCTGAACCTGTAAAATAAATTAGAATTGGTTTTTTTTCTTTTTTAGCTTTCTTTAAAGCTTTCTTAAAAGTCGGTTCCCAATTTAATGTAATCTCATTTGCTGTTTTTTTTTGCGAACAAACAGCACTAGAAACCAACAAACAGATTGTTAAACTTAAAATTATTTTTTTCATATAAAATATTTCCTCAAAAGTATCAAAAATAATACCAATAAAAAAATACGCGTTTTTAAAAATTTAAAAATCTAACTTAATGTAAATAGTTTAAAAAGAAATACTAACATAATAATCAAAGACTTGTACTTGGAAAATGAATTTGTAGTAGATGGTTAGTTATGAAAGAAAAACTCATTCAATAATTCTTTTTTATATTGCCGAATAAAACTTTTACTCTTGAAAGACTTTTTTCTAAAAGAAAATACAGATTTTGTTCCTTTTTCGTTACAACATTTATATGTTGTTTTGTTCTTAATTCTATTTGGAATTTTTTTCATAAAATGGGCTAAAAAGCAACCCTTAAAAACTCAAATTTTAACAGGAAATATTTTTGCTTTTTTTATTTCTTTAGTAGTAATAATTCACACATTACTAAAAGTATATAAAGGAACTTTTAATTATCAAGAACATTTACCTTTACAATTATGTACTTTTTTAGCATTATTAATACCTATATTCTCTTTGACTAGAAAATATTTGTATTATGAAGTTTTATTCTTTTTAGTTCTAACAGGTACATTTCAAGCTCTTGTTACACCAACTGAATATAATTTTATGAACATGCCTTTTGTAAAATATTGGGTTGTACATGCAGGTTTGGTTATTTTTATGTTGTATGCAACTTTTGTTTACAATATGAGACCCACGTTTAGAAGTGTGATTAAGTCATTTATTGGAATGCAAGTTTATATAATTCTGATGTTTATAGTCAATTATATTTTAGGATCGAATTACTTTTATACCATGAAAAAACCAGATGGAACAACGCTTTTGAGTTTATTTGGGGATTGGCCTTATTATATTTTGGCCGTAGAAATCATTATAATCCCTTATTTTTTACTGATATATTTGCCTTTTTATCTAACAAGAAAAAGAGTTAAAAATTCGGAAAGCTAAATGTATTGAGTATATATTTTACGAAGTAATGGCAATTAAATCTTGGCTCTTCTATCTATTATTGAAACTACAAAAAGTATTTTTTAAACAATAGCCACCCATACATTTCCTTTTTGATGAGATTCTACTGCTTTTTCTATAAAACTCATACCTCTTATACCGTCAATCATCGTAGGAAATTCCCCATGATTATAAGGTTTTTTATTGATTGCTTTTGCAACTCCTTTATAGATATTTCCCATAGAGTCAAAAATTCCTTCTGGATGACCTGGAGGCAATTTTGTTCCGTCTAAAGACAATTCTGAATTGTATGTATGTCCTGGTTTTAAAACTTGTAAAGGTTTTTCATCTTGCATTAAATATAAATAATTAGGATTTTCTTGCTCCCACTTTAACCCCGCTTTTTCGCCATAAATTTTTACCACAAAACTATTTTCTTCGCCTGTGGCAATTTGACTTGTACAAATAACACCTTTTGCATCATTAGAACAACGCAATAAAACAGTGCCGTCAATATCCATTTTATTATCTTGATATAAATAATTTAGGTCTGCCAAAACAGATTCAATTTTTAAGCCTGATACATATTCTAACATATCAAAAGCATGTGTACCAATATCGCCAATACAACAACTAATTCCTGATTTCTCAGGGTTTAATCGCCATGTAGTTTTGCGTTTTTCTTTATGGTGAATTATGGGGTTGATCCAACCTTGATAGTATTGTGCGTCTATTTTTTGAACTTTCCCTATTTCACCATTCAAGATCATTTCTCGCATTTGACGAATCATTGGATATCCTGTATAGGTATAAGTTACTGCAAATACGGTATTTTGTTTTTGTAAGATTGCATTTAAAATTTTCGCCTCTTCATACGTGGTTGTCATTGGTTTTTCACAGATAACATTGAAACCATTTTCTAACAATTTTTTTGCCATCGGGAAATGCAAAAAATTAGGTGTTAAAATTGAAACGACTTGCATTCTTTCTTCTTCGGGTAATTTTAATTCTTCTGCTATTAACCTATAAAAATCGACATAAATTCTATCGGTTGGCAATCCAATTTTAGTTGCAAAACCAATATTTTTTTCCCAATCAGGATTAAAGACACCGCCAACAATTTCATATTTATCATACATGGAAGAGGCAATACGATGCAATACTCCAATAAGAGAATCACCACCACCACCTAAAATTCCTAATCTTATTTTACTCATTTATTTTATACTTTTAAATCTCTCAAACTATTAATTGTCATCAATAAGAATTCTAATCCCTTTTCATATTCTAATTCCTCATAATCAAGTCCAATTGTTCTAATATTCTTATAGTATCTTGATTTATTTGAATAGTAGTTTTTTTCCAATTCTATTGATATAGCTTCATTCCCTATTTTCTCTCTTAAAAACCATTTCTCAATTAATCTAGCAGTTCTCCCATTTCCATCTTGTAAAGGATGAATCTTTAAAAATACTAAATGAATATATGATGCGTAATAAAATACCTCATTCGTTGACATTTCTGATTTCCGAAGTTTCTTAATATCTCTAAATAATTTATTCCATTCTGATTTGACTTTCCTAGGTTCAGATGCCACATACTCAATTCGATCATCTTCATTTAAAACAAACATTGGATTTGTTCTAATAATTCCTCTCTCATTGGCCGATAATAAATTTTGACTTAATTTTTTATGTGCCTTTAAAACATTTTTTTTATTTAATTTCTTATGCTGCGAGAACTTGTATGCTTCAAATAAATCATCCGCTTTTTTTGTATAATTTTGCTTATAACTGACATTAAGAAACTTATGCTTTATATAGCTATCTGCTTCAATATTTTCTCCTTCAATTTTAGAAGAATAGACGGAAGAGACGGATGTATAAAAACTAAAATAATCAAAGGGTATGGATTCCTTTGATTTTTTAGTCAAGTTTTCTAATGGATTAAAGTCAATTTGATCTTCGAAATCTTGAAGCAAATTATTTGATAGTATCTCCAAATCTTCAAGCATTTTTCTTTTTTGTTAGCGTTTAGTTTAGAACACAAAATCAATTAGTGATTTCAAGTTAAAATTCTCAAACCATGTTTTAAGCACCAAATCCGCATTACTTATAGCCTCGTGTTGTAGAGTGTTGTTATTTCTCTTTTACACTTACTTCCATCTCGTAACTATATACATTTTTTATCGTTCTACCACTTAAAGTAAATGAATATTTTCCTTTATTTAAATTAGTGCTAATAGAGTCAGTTCCGTAATCTCTGTCAATTTTCCATTCTTTTTTTCCATATATATCAGGTTGGTTTAAGTGAAAAAAATAAACTTTAAAATTTTTAATATCAATTACCCTTAAATGGATAAGAGTATTATCATTCTTTATCTCAAAAGATATTTTACTTTGTCTAGTACTATTTTGGTCAATTTTCAATTTTTTCTTAATCCATCCCATATTTTCTATGATTCTTGACATTTTTTCTCAGCAAGATGTTTTGCTTGAGAATCATTAGTTGCTCTAATAGTGATTACTTTAGGGGAATTATCAGTTTTTCTACACGTAAAAACATAATCATAATTTCCTAATCCTAAGTCAATCTTTTCTTTTTGTACACATTTACACATAATTCAATTTTATTTAAATAGAGAATTCTTCAGTTGCATATAAAGTGATAGATGCAAAGTATCCATCCATTTTATCAAAAATAGTATCAGAAATAGCATAAAAGTCCTCCTTGCTTTCAGGTAAAACATCTTCAAATTTTTCAGAAATAATATATTCCCATTGTGATTCAATCGCAATGTAATTTTTATAATCAGATTTTAAAACTTCATCACTATTCATTGATGAAATTGCACATAATTGATTTATATAATGATAGTTATTATCTCCATTTTGCAAAAATTGTGCATTAGGAATTAATTCTGCTTCGTGTCCATCTTTTAAATCTCTTCTTATTTTTTTAATTTCAGAATCAATGTCCTTACTTTTTAGTAATATAGTTAGTACAGGAACTGTTTCAGTTTTAGGTCTTATATCTACATTAGACTTCAATTTTAATAATTTGTTTCTCATAATTTTTAATTTTCAGTTAATACTCTACAACATACAAATAACACTCATTCATTACATCTAAACAGATTTCTCAACTACACCTTATACTCCACCTTTTCATTTTTAAATAATAAAGCAAAAATCACTAAAACGACAACTGCAAAAATAGCTGGAAAGACCCAAATATCTTGCCAATTGTGTACGCCTTCTGTGATTAGGTTTTTATCTACAATTTTTCCTGCTACCCAAAATCCTATTAACATCCCAACACCATACGTTGCCAATGTAATTAAGCCTTGTGCAGCACTTTTCACCTTTTCACCCGCTTTAGAATCGGTATAAATTTGCCCTGATACAAAAAAGAAATCATAACAAATTCCATGCAATGCAATTCCTGTAACAATCATAAAAAATAAATCGCCTGCATTACCATAAGCAAATAATACGTATCGAATTCCCCAAGCTAACATTCCGAAGAGAATGGTTTTTTTGAAACCGTATTTCTTAAAGAAAAAAGGAAGTAATAGCATAAACAACACTTCCGATATTTGACCTAAAGAAGCCCAAGCCGTTGAGTTTTCAACTTTGTATTCTGTTAAAAACGGACTGATATTTTGATAATAAAAAGCCAATGGAATACAGATTAAAACGGAAGAGATAAAAAACACGAAAAAGTTTCTGTCTTTTAATAATTTTAAAGCATCCAACCCTAAAATATCAGAAAGAGTTACCTTATCATCTTTATTTGCAGAAGGCTGTGTTTTGGGTAAAGTAAAACTAAAAACCCCTAATATTGCCGATGCAATAGCCACCATCATAAATGTATTTGACAACATTCCTTGTGCTATATTTTCTATGGAATCCCATTTAAAAAGAAAGCTAATTGCCAAACCAGCTAGAATCCAACCTATTGTTCCCCAAACTCTTACCATAGGAAATTGTTTTGCAGGATCACTCATTTGTTTAAATGCTACTGAATTTACCAAAGCCAATGTTGGCATATAAGCAATCATATAGCCCAAAACGTAGGGATAGAAAACTGAAAACTCGGTTGCTTGAGACATTAAGTACATGAGTGCCGCTCCAATAAGATGCAATACTCCTAAGATTTTTTCAGCATTAAAAAAACGGTCAGCAATCAAACCAATTATAAAAGGTGCAATAATAGCACCCCAAGATTGTGTAGAATACGCCATACCTGTTTCCGCTCCTGAAGCACCAAGGTTACTTCCTAAAAAAGTACCCATGGTTACAAACCATCCTCCCCAAATAAAAAATTCGAGGAACATCATAAATGATAATTGAAATTGAGTTGATTTTTTCATTATTTTGTATTGTTAATTGGTGAAATAGTAAATTGGTGAAATTGAAATGTTAGAAATATTTTTATGCTAAAGACACTGTCATTGACACTGCGACTGAAAACTGTTAACTGAAAACTGAACACTCATTTAACCTCTCCAGCAACTTTCAACAACAACTCTTTAGTCGCTATAATTCCTTCTTTTTCCGACAATCTATTTCCTTCATATTCTACACCCACAAAACCTGTATAGCCTGCATCTTTTACAATTTTGATAATTCTTGGAAAATCTAACGTAGTTTCATTTCCGTTTTCATCAAAATCGTATGATTTTGCACTTACCGCTTTTGCTGCTGGCATCATCAATTCAATACCTTTATATTTATCTGGATATTCTTCTACACATTCCCCCCATTTTTTTCCGTCTTTACGTTTTACACACCAATTTCCAAAATCTGGCAATGTGCCACAATTTTTCATATTTACAGTATTAATTGCCACCATTAATTTATCAATATCAGAAGACAACCAACCATGATTTTCGCAAAGTACATTGATGTTTTTTGTAGCTGCGTATGTTGATAATTTTTTAAGCCCATCTACCACCGATGTTTTCCAAATTTCTGGGTCATTCGTTCCAAAAGTATTGACACGAATGGAATAGCAACCTAATTTTGCCGCAGCATCTATCCACTTTTTATGATTTTCTACCGCTTTATTTCTCACTTCTTCACTGGGGTCAGCCAAATCACCTTCGCCATCAACCATAATCAATACATTTTGTATTTCATGTTTTTTGCTTAATGCGTTTAAGGAATCAATAACAGCATCAAAACCTAATTTTTCAATTTCTTTGCTATATAATTGACTTACATATTCTATGCCTTCAAAACCCATTTCTTTGGCTTGCGAAGCAAAATGAAATGGCGATTTTTTTTCATTGATAACATATTTATGTAGCGACCATTGTGCTAATGATAATTTAAAAAAAGGATCTATTTTTTTTACTGTTTCAGCAGTTTTCATATCGGTTTTTTTTGCTTCTTTTTTACAGCTAAATGCTATTAAAAAAAGGAGCATTAGTACTAAAATTTTTTTTGAGTTTGAAAAGATAGTTGACTTCATTGGGTTTGATTATTTTAAATATATTTAGTAATTATTCATCCAATACTACAAGGGAGTATGCTCCTTTGTAAAAAATTTTACGCAAATTAGTTATTTTAACTTAAAAATACTTAATTTTATCCGCATTAAATTTAAAATACCGTAATAAACATCAACAAAAGTTATAGATAATGAACAATAATAACGAAAATATGGATAATCAACAATACGATGTCATTGTAGTTGGTACAGGAATTTCTGGTGGTTGGGCAGCAAAAGAACTTTGTGAGAAAGGTTTAAAAGCCCTTGTATTGGAAAGAGGGCCTATGGTAAAACACGTAGAAGATTATACAACGGCTCATTTAGATCCTTGGGATTTGCCAAATGGCGGAAAACCTTCTAAAGAAATATTGGAACGCAAGCCTAAACAAAATAGAACAGGTTATACCACACATGCTGCTCGTGAACACTTTTTTGTAGATGATACAAAACATCCTTATAATGAAGATAAACGTTTTGATTGGATTCGTGGGTATCATGTTGGTGGACGTTCATTAATGTGGGGTCGCCAAAGTTATCGATTAAGTGATATTGATTTTGAAGCCAACAAAAAAGAAGGTGTTGCTGTAGATTGGCCAGTTCGTTATAAAGACATTGAACCTTGGTACGATAAAGTAGAAGAATATATAGGAGTCAGTGGACAAAATTTAGGATTGAAACATTTTCCAGACCAAAAATTACTAAAACCAATGAACTTGAATTGTGTTGAAGAACACCTACAAGGAAAAATTGCAGAGAATTTTGATGATGATAGAGTATTAACCATTGGTAGAGTAGCACATATTACAGAAGGTACAAAAGAAGGAATGGGAAGAAGTACTTGCCAATACAGAAATAGATGTATGCGAGGTTGTCCTTATGGTGCCTATTTTAGTAGTAATTCATCTACATTACCAGCTGCAGATGCTACAGGAAATATGACATTAAGACCCAATTCTATTGTACATGAAGTTATTTATGACGATGCAACTAAGCAAGCAACTGGGGTTCGAGTAATAGATGCAGAAACAAAAGAAACACATGTTTTTGAAGCAAAAATTATCTTTTTGTGTGCATCAGCAATTGCCTCTGCTTCTATATTATTGCAATCAAAATCAGATAGATTTCCAAACGGATTAGGAAATGATAGTGGCGAATTAGGACACAATATTATGGATCATCATTTTCATGTAGGTGCTTCAGCAATCGTTGAAGGCTTTGATGATAAGTATGTAAAAGGAAGAAGACCCAACGGAATTTACATTCCACGATTTAGAAATTTAGGAGGTAAAACAGATGCGAAAAACTTTAAAAGAGGGTATGGATATCAAGGTGGTGCCAGTAGAGGAAGTACCTCCGAACTTGTTGCTGAATTAAAATACGGACCAAAATTAGCAGAAGCTATTTTAAAACCAGGTGAGTGGAATGTTGGTTTATTAGCCTTTGGCGAAACACTGCCCGACCATAAAAATAGAATGTATTTAGATGAAAGCAAAAAAGATGAATGGGGTTTACCAACCGTAACTTTTGATGCTGATTTTGGTGAAAATGAATTTGAAATGAGAAAAGATATGCAAGAACAAGCTAAAAAAATGCTAGAAGCTGCAGGTTATAAAAACGTACAAGGATATGATAATGGAGGTAAAGCCATGGGATTAGGAATTCATGAAATGGGAACTGCAAGAATGGGTAGAGACCCTAAAACTTCGGTTCTAAATGGATACAATCAAATACATGCGTGTACCAATGTATATGTAACAGATGGGGCATTTATGACTTCGTCAGGATGTCAAAATCCATCACTTACCTATATGGCATTTACTGCTAGGGCAGCAAATCATGCAGCAAAAGAACTTAAAAAGAACGCTTAAAAAACAAACAGATGAAACGTAGAGACGCATTAAAAAATATAGGATTCGCTGCTGGTTTTGCCATTGCAGCACCCAGTTTTTCTAGCTTATTACAAAGTTGTACCAATGAACCCACTTGGATTCCTAGTTATTTAAACAAAGAAGAACAAACTGTATTAACTAATTTAGTAGATATTATTTTACCAAAAACTGAAAAAACACCTTCAGCAACCGAAGTAAAAGTTCCGCAGTTTATGGACAAATATATCAACGAAGTTTTAGAAGATAAAGATCAACAACTCATAAGAACGTCTTTTAAAAAGATCATTACTGAATTGAAACCTAGTGAAACTGCTACTATTGATGAAGTAACAACTGAACAATACACCGCTCTTTTAGACAAATATTTACTTGTGAAAGGTGAAGTTGATGAAGAACGAAAAGCAAATCCTGAAGCACAAGTAATGACAAATTCTGAATTTTTAGGTCAGATGAAATGGATGACTATTGAGGCTTATAGAACTTCAGAACAAGTGGGTGAAACTATATTGATGTATGACCCTGTTCCTACTACGTATTATTGTGGTGATTTGCAAGAAATTTCTGGAGGAAAATCTTCTTCTTTGTAAATGATGAAGTGTAGAAGTAGGCTATATAACATTCTGTTTTTATACTCTTACGTTCTCTTTTTTAATATTATCTGAATTATTAAAATGAGTTCTCAATACATTTTACCATTGACGTTTCTTTGTATAAATCATTTACAACATACTTGCCTGCCGGCAAGCAGAGGTACATAGTTCACATAGGAAAATCTATGCGGTAAATCTAAACACTCTAATGTTCGTCACCATAACCGCTTGTGAAAATTTTTATCTGATGCTTCAGTGTGACATTTAGTTTTAAGATTGGCTTTTGTTAAAACGAGTGTCTGTTTGATGCCTCCAAATGACATTCAATAATAAATAATCATTTTGTTTATGACACTACCAAATATTTTTTGCGATGTACTTAAAGAAATTTTATAGTATCTTTTTACTCGTTTTTATAATTTCTTGTCATAAAACAGAAAAAAACGAACCACAATTTCAACTACTTTCATCAGCAGAAACAGGCATTAATTTTAGTAATGATTTAACTTCCACAGATACTTTTAACGTATATAGATACCGCAATTTTTACAATGGCGGAGGCGTTGCCATTGGCGATATAAACAACGACGGTTTACAAGATATTTATGTAACATCCAACCTAAAGGAAAATAAATTATACCTAAATAAAGGGAATTTTACTTTCGAAGATATTACGGCAATAGCTAATGTTGGCGGAACAAAAGCATGGTCAACAGGAGTTTCTATGGTAGATATTAATGCAGATGGTTACATAGATATTTATGTATGTAATTCTGGTGATGTAAAAGGCGATAACAAACAAAATGAATTATTTATCAATAATGGCGATGCAACATTTACTGAAAAAGCAACAGAATATGGTTTGGCAGATTTAGGCTTTTCTACACACGCTTCTTTTTTTGATTATGATAAAGACGGAGATTTAGATGTCTATTTATTAAACAATTCCTATCAAGCCATTGGTAGTTTTAATTTAACAAAAAACGAACGCCCAAAACGAGATGTTTTAGGAGGTGATAAATTGTTTGAAAACAGAAATAATAAGTTTGTTGATGTTAGCGAAAGAGCAGGAATTTACGGAAGTATTATTGGATTTGGATTAGGTGTTACAGTAAGCGATATAAACAATGACGGTTGGGAAGACATCTATGTATCCAATGATTTTTTTGAAAGAGATTATCTATACATCAACCAAAAAAACGGAACATTTAAAGAGCAATTAACAACCTCCATAAAATCTATCAGTGGTGCTTCTATGGGAGCAGATGCTGCGGATATTAACAATGATGGGTACAACGATATTTTTGTTACAGAAATGTTGCCTAGTGAATATGAACGACTAAAAACAGTAACTACATTTGAAGATTGGAATAAGTATCAATACAATCTAAAAAACGATTATTACCATCAGTTTACAAGAAATATGTTGCAGTTAAACAACAGCAATACAACCTTTAGTGAGGTAGGTAGATTTAGCGGTGTAGAAGCATCTGATTGGAGTTGGGGTGCTTTATTTTTTGATATGAATAATGATGGACTAAAAGATTTATTTATTGCCAACGGTATTTATAAAGATTTAACAGATCAAGACTATTTGCGCTATGTTTCTAACCAAGAAGTCATTCAATCCATAGTAAAAAATAACAAGGTAGATTATAAAAAACTGATTGATATTATTCCTTCGAATAAGGTGAAAAATCACGCTTATATCAACAAAGGAAACTTACAATTCGAACGTCAAAATAACGGTTTAAATACAGAAGGTTTTTCTAACGGAGCTGCTTATGGAGATTTGGATAATGACGGAGATATAGATCTGATAGTCAACAATGTAAATATGCCTTTATTTGTCTATAAAAACAATTTGAATAACAAAAAAACCCATTATCTAAAACTTATTTTAAAAGGGGAAAGACTCAATACAAATGCTATTGGTGCAAAAATAAAACTCGCCAACAAAAAAGAAACCTATTTTTTGGAACAACAACCCGTAAGAGGATTTCAATCCTCTATGGATACTAGACCCAATTTTGGTTTTAAAAACAAAGATAGTTTACAATTAACCGTTACTTGGGCTTCAGGAAAAATAACGCAATTACAAAATATTGAAGTAAATACAACCATCACTTTGTACGAAAAAGATGCCAAAGAAATTATTAATATACACCCATCAAATGAAGAAAATATTTTTGTAAAAAATGAAAATACAATTCAATTTTCACATAAAGAAAATAATTATATCGATTTTAATGTAGAGCGATTATTGCCATTTATGAGAAGTTCTGAAGGGCCAAAAATGAGTTTTGCAGATGTTAATAATGACGGCGAAGAAGATTTGTTTATTGGAGGCTCAAAAAATACTTCATCAACATTATTTTTTCAAAAAAATAACATTTTCACAAAAAGTGATACAACCAATTTTGACAAACAAAAAGCGGCAGAAGATACAGAAAGTGTTTTTTTTGATGCTGATACTGATGGCGATTTAGATTTGTATGTGTGTAGTGGCGGCATTGAAGCCTCTAAATACAGTGCCAATTACCTAGACAAATTGTATTTTAATGACGGAAAAGGAAACTTTAGCCTATCCAATCAAAAATTGCCAATCGCAACACAATTTCATAGTAGCAGTACAGTAACCGTTGCAGATATTGATAATGACAACGATTTGGATTTATTTGTTGGCGAAAGAGCCATTCCGAATTCTTACGGTATTGCAGGGTCAGGATTTTTGCTGATAAATGACGGAAAAGGAAATTTTACAGAACAATCCAAAAATTTAGCTCCACAATTTAAAAATCTAGGAATGATTACAGATGCTATTTTTATTGACATCAATAAAAATGGATATCAAGATTTAGTAATTGTTGGCGAATTTATGGGAATTGAAGTTTTTGAAAATCAAAAAGGAACGTTTAAGAAATTAAAAAATAACCCATTATCTAACCTAAAAGGTTGGTGGAATACCATAGAAAAAAGTGATTTAGATACGGATGGCGATATGGATTTAATTGTTGGAAATCATGGTTTAAATAGTCGTTTTAAAGCATCAACCAAAAAACCCATTAAGTTATTTGTAAATGATTATGATAAAAATGGATTCTTAGATCCAATCCTTTCATTTACAGCCGATAATGGAAAACAATATCCATACTCATTACGTCATAATTTAGTAGATCAACTAAAATATTTGAGTAAAAAATATCCAGATTATACCTCGTTTAAATCGGCAAGTATTTCAGATATTTTTACAAAAGAACAATTACAGGAAAGTTCCGTTTTAGAAGTAAATACCTTACATTCTATAGGACTTATCAATGAAGGAAATTTTCAATTTACCGAAAAAAAATTACCTACAGAAGCACAATTTTCGCCTATATATGCTATTGCAACAACCGATTTTGATAACGACGGCGATGAAGATATTATTTTAGGAGGAAACCTAAATGGCGTAAAACCCGAGTTTGGCAGGTATGATGCTTCTTATGGAAACTATTTAGAAAATATGGGAAACTTCAATTTTAAATTCCATAAAACAGGAAAAGGACTCAATATTGAAGGACAAATAAGAGATATTAAAATACTGAAAAATAAAATTTTCTTTGCAAAAAATAACGACTCGTTGGCGGTTTATGAGTATTAGGGAAGTTTCAGGTTTCGGGTTTCAGGTTTCAGGTTTCAGGTTTCATTGGGAGTAGGAAGTGAAACCTGAAACAAGAAACAAACAAACCTGAAACAAAAAAATAGAAACCAAATATGAAAGGACAAAAAATAATAATCTTTATTGCTTTTATGACACTACTAGGTTGTTCAAAAAAACAATCTCAAAAAATAGTAAATAACACACAAGAAATACTATTTAATGAAGTAAATTCTAAAAGTTCTGGTATTGATTTTTCAAACAATTTATATTCAAAAGATGATTTGAATATTATTGAATATTTGTATTATTACAATGGTGGTGGTGTTGCCTTGGGTGATATTAACAATGACGGATTGGATGATATATACCTGACTGCCAATCAGAAACCTGATAAAATTTATTTGAATTCAGGAAATTTAAAATTCAAAGATATTTCCACATCTAGTAGAATACCACAAGACAGTACTTGGTCAACTGGTGTAACTATGATAGACATTAATAACGATGGTTTTTTAGATATATATGTCTGTAAAGTTGGAAATTACAAAAGCCTAAAAGCAAGCAATCAGCTCTATATCAACAATGGAAATAATACCTTTTCAGAAGAAGCAAAAAAATACGGTTTAGACTTTTCAGGATTTTCTACACAAGCCTCTTTTTTTGATTATGACCAAGATGGCGATATGGATATGTATTTATTAAATCATTCTGTACATTCAACATATTCTTACGGAAATATCAAATTAAGAGCAAAACCAGATGCATTAGCAGGTGATGTTTTGTATGAAAATCTATCTGAAACTGGACAGACAAAATTTATAAACGTAACCAAAAAAGCAGGTATTTATAATAGTGCCTTAGGATATGGTCTTGCTATTGCAACTTCGGATGTGAATAATGATGGTTTGATAGATATTTATGTGGGAAATGATTTTCATGAAAACGATTATTTATACATCAATAATGGAAATAAAACATTTACAGAATCTAGTGCAGCTTATTTTAATCATACCTCAAGATTTACTATGGGAATTGATGTTGGAGATATTAATAATGATAACAATTTAGATATCATTACCTTAGATATGATGCCTTACAAATCTGATGTATTTCTAAAATCTGGAGGAGAAGATACTGACAAGATTAATGAAATTAAAAAATCATTTGGATATCAACAACAATATGCTAGAAATCATCTACAAATCAACAAAGGAACTCATTTTGTAGATGCTGCATTACTAACGGAAACCCATGCTACAGATTGGAGTTGGACACCCCTTATTTTAGATTATAATAATGACGGATTGAATGACATCTATATTACCAACGGAATCTACAAAAGACCCAATGATTTAGATTATATCAACTACATCAGCAATGTAGATTTTGCAAAATATGCTGCCAATCAACAAGATACTTTAAAACAAAAACTGATACAAACAATGCCAACTTTAGGTTTGCCAAACATATTGTTTCAAAATAATGACAGTTTAAATTTTTCTAAAGTTAACATCAATCAAAAAAATAGAACCACCTATTCAAATGGTGCTGCGTATTCAGATTTAGATTTGGATGGCGATGTAGATATTGTTGTCAATAACCTCAATGAAAAAGCAACTCTATTAGAAAATAAAACGACCAACAGTAATTATCTGACTGTAAACTTATTGGAAAAAAATAAAGGAATAAACACGCATGGGGCAAAAGTATATCTCTATACAAACAACAACAATTTTTATAAAGAACAAACTACAGTTCGTGGATTTTTATCTAGCTCAACAAGAAAAATACATTTCGGATTAGGAAATTCAACAAAAATAGATTCTGTAAAAGTTATTTGGAATGATGGCACTAAAACTGTAAAACCGGAAGTGTCAATCAATCAAGAATTGACCATTCAAAAAGAAAAAAATGCTAAACATTTATTTAAAAATCAACCAATTATAACTTCTAAATCGTTTCAATATACACATAAGGAAAACACCTACTTAGATTATGAAAAAGAACGTTTGATGCCAGAAAAATTATCTACAGAAGGCCCTTCAGTTGTACAAGCCGATTTTAATGCAGATGGTTTACAAGATTTATTTATTGGCGGTGCAAGAGATCAAGCACCTGTTTTATATCTTCAAACTAAAAACGGAAAATACATTCTTAAAGACACGCCCATATTTGTAAAAGACAAGGTTTATGAAGATGTAGATGCCATTGCTTTTGATATTGATAATGATAACGATTTAGATATTTATGCACTTAGTGGCGGGAATGATTTTCAAGAAGGGAATCCTATGTTAGAAGACAGAGTTTATATAAACGACGGGATTGGAAATTTTACAAAACTCGATGCTAGATTATTAGCTACCAATGGTGGTTCTGTTTCGTCATTCGATTTTAACAACGATGGTTTAGACGATTTATTTATTGGTAATCGTTCCATTCCAAATGCGTACGGATTAACACCTTTCAGTTTTATTCTTGAAAATACAGGCAAAAATAATTTTAAAATTGTTGATAAAAGACGATTTGGAATGATTACCGATAGTAAATGGATAGACCTAGAAAATGATGGTTTTATAGAATTAGTATTAGTAGGAGATTGGATGCCCATTCGTGTTTTTTCTTATACAAAAGAAGGAAAATTCGTCAACAAAACCAAAGAATTAGGTTTAGAGAAAACACACGGAATGTGGAATGTGGTTAAAATTGCTGATATTAATAAAGACGGACTCTTGGATATTATTGCAGGAAATACTGGCGAAAATTTTAAATGGAAAGCTTCCGAAGAAAATCCTGTAAAAATGTATTTAGACGATTTTGATAAAAACAAACAATTAGACCAGCTTATTTTTTACAATTATTTTGGGACAGATGTTCCTTTTGCTTCCAAAGATAAATTGACACAACAATTGCCAATGCTAAAAAAGAAATTTTTAAGCTACAACACTTTTTCTAAAGTAAATACGATTGCCGATTTAACTCAAAAAGAAGAAAAATCGATTTTAGAAACAAAATATATCTATGAACTTCGTTCTATGATATACCTTAATAATGGAACTAAATTCACTCCAAAAGCCCTACCAAAACAAGCACAAATGAGTACTATTGAAGATATTTTTATTGAAGATAATCAAATTTTATACACAGGAAATTATGATGGATTTGTAACTGAATTAGGGAAAAGTGCATCCAATTCTGGTGGATCTCTTCTCTACTCTAACAACACACTTATTGAAAAAAATAGTTTGCTATTACCTAAAGATTTCTTTGGTAGAAAAATTGTAAAATTAAAAGAGGATAATTATTTAATCCTTTCTAATAATGGGAAGTCTTATGTTATGGATACTCAAAATTTGTAATCTTACCTTATGCAAAGACACAAAATTTGGGTACAACATAGGTACAACATAGGTACAACATAGGTACAACATAGGTATAACATAGGTATAACAAATAGCGATTTTACGTGAATTAATATGATTTAATTTGAATGTTTTTTTGTAAAATATTGATAAACAGTATATTTAAGGTTATACGATTTTAATGTTCTGAAAACTCATAACCCGAAGGTCATAGGTTCGAGTTCTGTTCTAAATACTTGATTATCAAGAGTTTACATTTTTAATCTAACCTCTTTTTATTTTCTCTAAAACATACCTAAAAACAAATTGAAGTTTCCTTTGACCATACCTGTCCGAAAGTTTTTAAATATCTCTATATTTATTTTTTCCTCAAAACTACCCTTCAACAAAAAATTAAAAAAAAGCAAGTAATTTTCTAATAAAATATACTTTGGTAAGAAAATAGAGACTGATAGAACTTCTATATTTTAGAGAGAAACTATCAAATAGAAATTGTATTTTTACAAAAGGAAAATATAAGATGAACTTAAAAAACGCATTAACTAAATACATTACTACTTCTCCAGAGATTTTAGGAGGTACACCTGTATTTAAAAATACACGAGTTCCCATAAAAATACTTTTTGATTACTTACAAGGAGGAGATAATTTACAAGATTTTTTAGAAAATTACCCTACTGTAAAAAGGACTTTTGCACAAAAAGTGTTAGAATTACTCGCTGTTTATTTGATAGAAATAGAGACTGATGAAACTGCTGCTTGATGAAAACGTATCTATTGAACTTAAAAGATACACGTTATCATTCTTTAGTTAAATTTGTTCCAAAAATAGAACACGTATTAACAAAAGAAATCCAATCTGGATTGACCATTATAGATTAAAATCTGCATTAAGCAAAGTCTAAATAGCTACACAAAAACAAAATCTATCTTTTATTACAACCCTTTTTTAGCTTTGAAATTACTGCAATAAATACCATAACTTTGCAATGTGATAAAAATAGACAATATAGAACTTCCAGATTTTCCGCTTTTATTAGCACCTATGGAAGATGTTTCTGACCCTCCGTTTAGAGCTTTGTGCAAAGAAAATGGTGCAGATGTGGTATATACAGAATTTATTTCTTCGGAAGGATTAATTCGTGACGCTGCAAAAAGCGTCATGAAACTAGATATTTATGAAAAAGAACGTCCTGTTGGCATTCAAATTTTTGGAGCGAATTTAGAATCTATGTTAAAATCTGTGGAAATTGTTGAAAAAACAAAACCTGATATTATTGATATCAATTTTGGTTGTCCTGTAAAAAAAGTAGTTTCCAAAGGAGCAGGAGCAGGAATTTTAAAAGATATTGACTTGATGGTAAAGTTGACTTCTGAAATGGTAAAACACACCCATTTGCCCATCACTGTAAAAACACGTTTGGGTTGGGATCATGATTCTATAAAAATTGTAGAAGTTGCAGAACGTTTGCAAGATGTGGGCTGCAAAGCTATTGCCATTCATGGTAGAACACGTGCGCAAATGTACAAAGGCGATGCAGATTGGAAACCTATTGCCAAAGTGAAAAACAACCAAAGAATGCACATTCCTGTTTTTGGAAATGGCGATATTACATCACCAGAAAAAGCTATGGAAATGAGAGACCTATATGGATTAGATGGTGCTATGATTGGTAGAGCGTCTATTGGATATCCTTGGTTTTTTAAGGAAGTAAAACACTATTTTGAAACTGGAGAGTATTTACCAAAACCCACCATTACGCAACGCACTGAAATGGCAAGAAGGCATTTGCAAATGGCTATTGATTGGAAAGGAGAACGTTTAGGTGTTGTAGAAACTCGCAGACATTATACCAACTATTTTAAGGGAATCCCGCACTTTAAAGAATACCGATTAAAAATGGTAACTTCAGATGATCCAAAAGATATTTTTGCTGCTTTTGATGAAGTAGAAATGAAGTTTGGAAATGCTATGATTTTTAAATAGAATAAGCACTACTTTTCTAATCATTTTAGTTTTTGGTGTTTATTCTCTTAAATCAGCTGGATTTCTATAAGAGTCAAAAACTTTTAAAATTGTTATTGAAAATTCATTTTCAGGAACATAAACAATTCTAAAATGCCTTATAATTATTCGCCTATAAGGTTCTGGACATTTTTAGCATTTGTTACAGATTTTGTCTTTTTAAGTATTCTATCGTAAATATATTTTAAATCTGCTTTTGCTTCATCAGACCAAATTACTCTTATCTTTCTATCTGACATTCTACCAGTTTTCTGCCTCTTTTTCTAAATCCTCAACGGTAGTATAATTTCCTGATTTTACTGAAGACTCTGCTTCTTTAACTTTTTTAATATACATTTTTTTTGTTAGTGGTTTTCCTTTAACAGTATAAGCAACTATTTTATTATCAGATAAGTACACATCTAATAATTCTTCAAAACGTTCAACCAAATTAGAATCCATTATTGTGTCAAAACGCTCTTTAAATTTAATTTTTCTTGTTGTTAAATCCATAATATTTAATTCTTAACCATTCCCAAATATACCTACTTTATAATAATGCTAGAGCTATCTTTTCGTCTTGGGTGTACGACAAATTTCCCTTTAATGAGAATTTTTAAAATATCGGTTCTTTCAAACCCTTGATTTTGTTGACTTATTACTTTTTAAAAAAACGGAGTTATTAACAAAAAGGGAAATTTGTCGTACACCCTTTCGTCTTATAGTCTTACGTTAATATACTCTTCAAGTACTACCCTGTTTTTAAATAATAGTACTCTGCCCCATGTGAATATTCTTAAAATTCATATTACTATCTTCTTGATTGGCAATATAATCTGCAATAAAATCACCAACTTTAGACGTTGAAGCAGAAAAAGAATTTTTACCTTTAATATCTTCCGTGGTAATTCCTAAAGCTAACGATTTTTCCACAGCTCTTTCTATGGCATCTGCTTCTTCATGCAAACCTACATGTTCTAACAACATTGCTGCTGACAAAATAGAGGCTAATGGATTTGCAATATCTTTTCCTTTTGCTTGCGGAAACGAACCGTGAATGGGTTCAAAAAGTGCATTTTTATCACCAATAGAAGAAGAGGCTAATAAACCAATAGAACCACCAATAACGCTAGCTTCGTCAGAAATAATATCCCCAAACAGATTTTCTGTTAAAATGACATCAAATTGCTTTGGATTTAAAATCATTTGCATAGCAGCATTGTCAACAAATAAGAATCCTAAAGTTATATCTTTATATTGTTTTGCAATTTCTGTAACCGTTTTTCTCCATAAACGAGAGGTTTCTAACACATTTGCTTTATCTATTAAAGTAACTTTCTTTCTTCTGTTTTGTGCAGCTTTAAATGCTAAATGTGCTACTCTAGAAATTTCTTCCACAGAATAGGAACAACCGTCAAAAGCAGACTGTCCATCTTCACTGAGTTCTTTAACGCCAAAATAAATTCCGCCTGTTAATTCCCTAAAAATAGAAATATCTGTACCCGAAATAATTTCTTTTTTAAGAGGTGAATTTGCAATGAGTTTATCATAAGCCTTTACGGGTCTTACATTGCAATACAATCCTAATTCTTTTCGTAATTTTAATAAACCTTGTTCTGGACGAACTTTTGCTGTTGGGTCATTGTCGTATTTTGGATCGCCAATGGCACCAAACAAAATAGCATCCGATTTTTTACATATTTCTAATGTTTTATCGGGTAATGGATTTCCTGTTTCGTCAATTGCACAAGCACCCATTTGTGCTTCTTTGTATAAAAAAACATGGTTGTACACATCTGCAACTGCATCTAATGCTTTCTTTGCTTGATTGATAACTTCAGGTCCTATTCCATCTCCAGGAATTACGGCTATTGTAAATTTCATTTTTATATGATTGATTAAAAACTTTGTAAATCTTTTATTATCAATACCTTTCAGGTTCTTATGCTGAACTTGATTCAGTATCTGAAAGGTGTTATAAAACACTTACATTTAAAGTGCTAATTTTAAATACGATTTTTTTGTGAGACTTCTTCTATTTATAAGATGATTATAAAAGTATAAAAAATTTAAGGACACGACAAAAAAATATTCACTTCCAACCCCCCACTCCTCATGAATTAAAACTTTTCTTTATCCTTGCTAAATCACGTTTATTATCTCTGTCTTTTATCACTTCTCGTTTGTCATGTGTTTTTTTTCCTTTGGCTAAAGCAATTTCTAATTTAGCAAAACCTCTATCATTAATAAATAAACGCAATGGAACAATGGTATTTCCTTTGGCTTCTACCTCTTTTTTTAAACTTTTTAATTCCCTTTTATTCAATAATAATCTACGTTCACTTTTTGGTTTATGATTAAATTGATGCCCATAAATATATTCTTCAATATACATATTTACCACAAACAATTCTCCACGCTCATTAAACTCACAAAAACTCTCTGTAATTCTAGCTTTGCTAAGTCGTATGGATTTTATTTCTGTTCCAGTTAATTGAATTCCAGCCACAAACTTATCAAGAATTTCAAACTCGAAACGTGCTTTTTTATTTTGTATGTTAATATTTTTTTGCATTGTTGTCTTCACAAAAGATTAACAAAGATACATTTTTACTTTGGTGAAAGAAATGTAATTTTGAGTTCTATTTCTGACTCAATTAAACAAAACAAAATGCGATATTTTTATCTATTTTTTCTTCTATTATTTTTTTCTTGCAAACCTTCGGAAGTACAACTAACTGCACAACAGATTATTGATAAAACAATTTTGACTTCTGGTGTAAATAAGGTTGAAAACTCTATTATAAGTTTTGATTTTAGAGGCAAAAATTATTTTGCAAATAGAAAAATGGAAAAATTCCATTTGGTAAGAACTAATGATACTATTGTAGATGTTTTAAGTAACAAAGGTTTCAAAAGATTGATAAATAAAAAGGAAATATACATAGCCGATTCGTTAGCTTCAAAATATGCAAATTCTGTAAATTCTGTCCATTATTTTTCTGTATTGCCTTATGGTTTGAATGACAAAGCAGTAAAGAAAAAACGATTGCCTTCATCAATTATAAAAGGAAAAGAATACTACAAAGTTGAAATTAGTTTTTCTGAAAATGGCGGAGGAGAAGATTTTGAAGATGTGTTTATCTATTGGATTGGAAAAGATGATTTTTTAATTGATTATTTAGCCTATTCTTATCATACAAATGGTGGCGGAAAACGTTTTAGAGTTTTAAAAGAACAATGTACAAAAGGCGGAATCCGATTTGTAGATTATCATAATTACAAACCTTTAGATGAAAGTATTTCTTTGATTGATATTGATAAAGCATTCGAAAAAAATCAACTTAACAAAGTTTCTGAAATTGTTTTAAAAGATATTGAAGTTAGCATTTTGGAATAGTTTTCAATGTTGCAACAAACTCAAGACAAGCCAAATTCTTTTAAGAAATAACGCCCGATCCTAACAATTCACCCTCTTTATACCAAGCTACAAACTGACCTTCTTGTATAGCAGATTGCTTGTTTTCAAATTCAACATACAATCCTTTTTCTACTTTATAGAGTATTGCTTTTTCTAAAGATTGGCGATAACGAATTCTTGCTTCAACCTCCATTCTTTCTCCGTTTCCTATTCTCAAATCTTCACGAACCCAGTGGATTTCTTCGTTAGCAACAAACAATACGTTTCTATACAATCCTTGGTGATGTTTCCCTTCACCTGTATAAATAATATTTTCTACAACATCTGTTTCAATAACAAATAGTGGTTCTTTTGTTCCGCCAACCGCCAACCCTTTACGTTGCCCTTTGGTAAAATAATGCGCTCCTTGGTGTTTTCCTACTATCTTTCCGTCTTCTTTATTATATGTATATTTTGTTGAAAAATAAATCAATGCTTCTTCCTTGCTTGAAAAATTTGGAACAGGTTTGTAATATGCTGAAAAATCTTCGGGAATTTGAATAATTGTTCCTTCTTTGGGTTCTAGTTTTTGTTGTAAAAATTCTGGTAAACGAACTTTACCAATAAAACATAATCCTTGTGAATCTCTTTTTTCTGCTGTAATTAAGTCAGCTTTTTTTGCAATTTCTCTAACTTCGGGTTTTGTTAGTTTACCAATAGGAAATAAAGCTTTGGCTAATTGTTGTTGTGAAAGTTGGCACAAAAAATACGATTGATCTTTATGAATATCTTTTCCTGCTAATAATTTATAAACGGGTTTTCCTTCAATAATTTCTTTCTCTTTTCTGCAATAATGACCTGTGGCCATATAATCTGCACCTAGCTTTAAAGCGATGTCCATAAAGACATCAAACTTAATTTCTCGGTTGCATAAAATATCTGGATTTGGCGTTCTTCCTTTTTCATATTCATCAAACATATAATCAACAATTCGTTGCTTATATTGCTCACTTAAATCGACTACTTGAAAAGGAATTCCTAGTTTTTCTGCAACAATCATAGCGTCATTACTATCTTCTAACCAAGGGCATTCATTGGAAATAGTTACAGAATCATCATGCCAATTTTTCATAAATAACCCAATAACTTCATATCCTTGTTCTTTTAGTAAATACGCAGTTACACTAGAATCCACACCTCCAGAAAGCCCTACAACTACTCGTTTCATTCTTAATTTTTTAAGGATGTAAATTTACACATTTCACAGATGATATCGCAGAATTTATCTTTGGGAAAGTTAGCGTTAATTCAAAGCGTCTTTATAGATTTTTAAACAACGTTCTCTTGCAAATTTGTGTTCTACTATGGGAGTAGGGTAGGTAAGCTCTTGAAAATCAGAAACCCATTTATTGATATATTCTAAATTTTTATCAAATTTTTGTACTTGTGTGGTGGGATTAAAAATTCTAAAATAAGGGGCGGCATCTACGCCACAACCTGCCACCCACTGCCAATTGCCAACATTACTTGAAAGTTCAAAATCATGTAATTTTTCTGCAAAATAGGCTTCGCCCCAACGCCAGTCTATTAATAAGTGTTTGCACAAAAAACTTCCTACCAACATTCGTACTCTGTTGTGCATAAAACCTGTAGCGTTTAGTTCTCTCATACCAGCATCTACTAGCGGATATCCCGTTTTCCCATCACACCACAAAGCAAATTCCTCTTTGTTATTTCGCCATTGAATTCTATCGTATTTCGGTTTAAAACTTTGGGTTACTGTATGTGGAAAATGCCATAAAATTTGCATAAAAAATTCCCGCCAAATCAATTCTTTTAAGAAGATATTATTCTTACTTTTTTTGGCTTCAAAAACCATTTTTCGAATGCTTACCGTTCCAAAGCGTAAATGACTTCCTAATTTTGAAGTACCATTTTGAGCAGGAAAATTTCTAGTTGCTTCGTAATTATCAATTAATTGAGAATGTATTGTATAATTTTCTACCTTAATTGAAGACGGACGGAAACCAATGTTTTCTAATGATAAAAAATGAGTAGTATTCGTTTTAAGAAAATTGCCTTGATACTCTTCCGAAGGATAAAATTGCAATCCACTAGAGGCAAAAATTGCTAACCATTTTTTTGAATAAGGTGTATAGACTTTATAAGGCGTTTCATCTTGTTTTACAATCTCACTTTTTTCAAAAATTACTTGGTCTTTATAGGTTTTAAATTCAATATTTTGTGAAGCTAAATAGTTTTGAATTTCTTCATCACGGTGAGTCGCATAAGGTTCATAATCATGGTTTGTAAACACAGTGCTTATATGATAATTTTTGATAAGTTTTTCAAAAATAGCGATGGGTTTTCCGTGATAAATTGCTAACCCACTTTTTTTGCTTTTTAGCTCATCATCTATTTTTTTTAATTGTTGATGAATAAAGGTAACACGTGCATCATCTTTAGGTATTTTATGTAAAATTTCTGTATCAAAGATAAAAATGGGCAATACCTTATTTATTTCATTATCAGATGTTAATGCGTGAAATAATCCACAATTATCTTCTAAACGCAAATCTCTACGAAACCAAAAAATGTTTATGGGTTGATTCATCATCTTGGATATTTTCCAAATAATTCTATCAATTTTTGTTGTCTATAAGAAAAAATTTCTTCTAGTTTTGGTTTCACTAAAATAGGATGTGCCCATCTGCCTAAAAAACCAAAAGGAATTTTATAATCTATAATATCTTCCATTTCTACACCACCATCAATTTCTTTCAAAAAGTGTTTGTGATGCCACAAAGCATAAGGTCCAAAACGCTGTTCATCCACAAAATAGTGTTTCTCTTTTACGTGCGTAATTTCTGTTACCCATTTTGTTTTAATTCCTAACACTGGCGTAACGATGTATTGAATTATCTGACCCGAAAACATCGGTTTTTCTGCTCCAGACAAAATATCAAAACTCATATATTCTGGAGTGATGGTTTTTAAATTCTTTGGGTTTGATAAAAATTCCCAAGCAACTTCTAAAGATATTGGTAAATGTTGTTTTTTATGTAGTGTGTATATTTTCATTTTTTGCCATTCTGTTTGTCATTCCGCAGAAATCTTTTTACGCTTTTGTAGGAATTTAAGACACTATCTTTTCTTCTAATATAGCAACGGCTTCTTGTAGCTGTGAATTTAAAGATTTATTGGTTATGCTTCCTTCTTTAAAATTGTCATAAAAATTTGGTAATGAGAAATCTGCAACGATATTTCCTCCCATATATGGAAATTTATTTTTGGCAATTGTCAAAACTGTTGCTCCACCTCTTCCTCCAGGTGAAGTTGCCATTAACAACATAGGAATATTATTCCATATTTTTCTTTCAATTCTTGACATCCAATCATAAATGTTTTTAAAAACTGCCGAAAAATTGCCATTGTGTTCTGCTAAAGATATAGCAAGTGCGTCTGCACTATGAATAATTTCTAAAAACTCTTTTGCTTTTTGTGGAATTCCGTTAGTAGTTTCTTCGTCAATTCCATACATAGGCAAAGGAAAATCATTTAAGTCTAAAATGATTACCTCTACATTTTTTATGAAACTTGATGCGTAAATTGCCAATTCTTTATTGATAGATTTTTTGCTATTACTTCCTGCAAATGCGACTATTTTTTTCATTTTTTACTAAATATATAAGATGTTATTAATAAAATTATTGCAATTAAAGCTCCTGTTTGTTCTCCATCACTAATCATTACATGAGCAAAAAATGCCAAAATAAAAGCAAAGAAAAAACCTGCATACGCCCATTCTTTTATGGTTTTATTATTGACAAACCAAATGGCAATCAACCCTAAAATTTTAGCCACAGCATAAGGATAAATGATATATGTAGGATACCCGAAATTGGTAAACGCTTTAACAATTTCTTCGTGATTAAAAAAATACATACTTGCAGAAAACAACACCAGTAAAGACAATAAAGAAGTTGCTACATAATAAATAATTTTGTTTCGATTCATGATATTAGTTTGTTTTAAATTTGGTACAAACGTACAAAAAGTATTTTTATTTTCCAAGGAAAATAATTCTATGGAAAATTTAAGTTTTCGAAAAGTAGGTAACGCTTGACAAGGGAGCATGCTCCCTTGTAACAAGCTCCTTTGTAACAAGAAAATCGCCTAAAATTATTTTTTAGACGATTTTTTTAATCATAGTATTGTACATCAAAAAACTACTTTCCTTTAGCAGCTTTTTTAGCTTCTCTTTTTAATTTCATATTTTCCCAAATTGTGCCTCCTAACCAATATGGAACAACAAATGCTAATAAGAAAATCATCAACCAAAATCCAAGTGTAAAAATAAACATAAATAAAACCAATCCTGAAAATTCTGAAAAATCTAACATTTGTTTGTTTTGAAAAGTTACTATGGCAAAAATAATATATATTTTCGATTTTTACTATCCAATTTAAAAAATATTTCGAAGCATAATTCTAGTGGTTTGTTAATAACTCATTCTTTTAGTTTTTGTAAATTTGTTCTTTAAAATTCAATTCAAAAATGACAACATACAGAATAGAAAAGGATACAATGGGACAAGTAAAAGTTCCTGCTGACAAGTATTGGGGAGCGCAAACGGAACGTTCTCGTAACAATTTTAAAATAGGCACTCCTGCCTCTATGCCTTTAGAAATTGTGTATGGATTTGCATATCTGAAAAAAGCTGCTGCTTTTACAAACGCTGAATTAGGCATTTTATCAGCAAAAAAACGCGATTTAATTGCACAAGTTTGTGATGAAATTTTAGCAGGAAAATTAGATGACCAATTTCCTTTAGTCATTTGGCAAACAGGTTCTGGAACACAGTCCAATATGAATGTGAATGAGGTAATTGCCAACAGAGCACACGAAATTGCAGGAAATACTATTGGCGAAGGTGATAAAACCATTCAACCTAATGATGATGTTAATAAATCACAATCATCCAATGATACATTTCCAACGGGAATGCACATTGCAGCCTATAAAAAAATTATAGAAACCACCATTCCAGGGGTTGAACAATTACGGAATACTTTACAAGCAAAATCTGAAACGTTTAAAGACGTTGTCAAAATTGGACGCACGCATTTAATGGATGCAACCCCACTTACATTGGGTCAAGAATTTTCGGGTTATGTAGCACAATTAAATTTTGGGTTAAAGGCGTTAAAAAATTCATTAGCACATTTGAGTCAGTTGGCTTTAGGCGGCACTGCGGTTGGCACTGGGTTGAATACTCCAAAAGGATATGATGTTTTAGTGGCAAAATATATTGCCGAATTTACAGGCTTACCTTTTGTAACTGCCGAAAATAAATTTGAAGCCTTGGCGGCACATGATGCTTTGGTAGAAACGCATGGATCTTTAAAACAATTAGCGGTTTCCTTAAATAAAATTGCCAATGACATTCGTATGATGGCTTCAGGACCCCGTTCTGGAATTGGTGAAATCATTATTCCTGCCAACGAACCTGGAAGCTCCATTATGCCAGGAAAAGTAAATCCTACACAAGCGGAAGCCATTACTATGGTGTGCGCGCAAGTAATGGGAAATGATGTTGCTGTTACTATTGGCGGCACTCAAGGTCATTATGAGTTAAATGTTTTTAAACCGATGATGGCAGCCAATGTGTTGCAATCTGCTCAATTAATTGGGGATGCTTGTGTTTCTTTTGATGAAAATTGTGCTGCTGGTATCATGCCAAATCAAGATAGAATTACTGAATTGGTAAACAATTCTTTAATGCTAGTAACTGCTTTAAATACCAAAATTGGGTATTATAAAGCTGCGGAAATTGCAAATACTGCTCATAAAAATGGAACTACTTTAAAAGAAGAAGCTATCAATTTAGGGTATGTAACTGCGGAAGAATATGATGAATGGGTAAAACCTGAAAAAATGACAGGGAGTTTGAAGTAAAAATTGTGTATTCATTTGCGAGGTATGAGACAAAATTTTTCTTAAGGTTATACACTTATTAAAATTTAGAAATTTGTTCTTCAACAGTTTCCCATTCGGTCATTAAAAAATCTAGTGTTGCTTTTTTCTTTTTATAGGTTTCAAAGAAATTAGGTTTTGTAGCAACTTCATCATAATTTTGGGCAAGTTCTAAATCAATTTTTGTGATTACTGTTTCTAAATCAGCTATTTCTGTTTCAATTTTTGAGAGTTTATTTTTTAGTTTTTTTAACTCTTTTTCTTGTTCTCTAGAAATTTGATGTGTTTCTTTTTTTGCTGAAGTTGCATCAACTTTTACAACTGTTCTTTTTTCAGCTTCTCGTAAACTTTCTATTTTGTGTTGTGCTAAAAAATAATCAATATCGCCTAAATATTCTTTGATGAGTTTATCTTTAAAACCATAGACTGTTGTTGCTAATCCTTGTAAAAAATCTCTATCATGAGATACCAAAATCAAGGTTCCATTAAACTTTTTTAATGCTTCTTTTAATACATTTTTTGAAGCAATATCTAAATGGTTTGTAGGTTCATCCATAATTAAAACATTAAACGGACTTAATAGTAATTTACACAATGCCAACCTATTGCGTTCTCCTCCAGACAATACTTTTGCTTTTTTATCTACGGCATCTCCACCAAATAAAAATGCTCCTAGCATATCTCTAACACGCATTCTATTGGTGTCTGTTGCAGCATCTTCCATAATTTCTAACACTGTTTTTTCTGCTGGTAAATGCTCGGATTGATTTTGAGCAAAATATCCTACCTCTACATTATGTCCTAATTTTAAATGACCTTCAAACGGAATTTCACCCACCATCATTTTTGCCAACGTCGATTTTCCTTGTCCATTTTGACCCACAAAAGCAATTTTGCTGTTGCGTTCTATTAATAAATTTACATTTTCTAAAACGTGATTGTCGCCATAACTTTTAGATAGATTTTCTGCTTCAACAATAATTTTTCCTGGTTCTTTAGAGATGGCAAAACGAACATTCATGGTTGCATTATCATCTTCATCTACTTCAATTCGCTCTACTTTGTCTAATTGTTTTATGAGCGATTGTGCCATAGAAGCTTTGCTTGCTTTTGCTCTAAATTTATCTATTAATTGCTGTTTTTGCTTTATTTCTCTTTCTTGATTTTTTTGTGCTTGTAGTTGCTTTTCTTTAATTTCTGCTCTTAATACTAAAAATTGTGAATAGGGTTTTTTATAATCGTAAATCTGACCTAAAGAAATTTCAATGGTTCTATTGGTTACATTGTCTAAAAACATTTTATCGTGTGAAACTAACACAATAGCCCCAGAATACGACTTTAAAAAGTTTTCTAACCAAATAATAGATTCAATATCTAAATGATTTGTGGGTTCATCTAATAATAAAATATCGTTATTCTGAAGTAATAATTTTGCTAGTTCAATTCGCATTCTCCATCCACCAGAAAAAGTATCTGTGAGTTTGTCAAAATCTTCTCTTTGAAAACCTAAACCTTGTAGTATTTTTTCTGTATCTCCTTGATAATTATAGCCTCCTAACAATTCATAACGTTCCGTAAATTCTGTTAAATCTATAATTAATTGATTGTAGGCTTCACTTTCATAATCGGTTCTTGTCGCCAATTGATTATTAATGTCATCTAGTTTTAATTCAATTTCTTTAATTTCTTCAAAGGCTTGATAGGCTTCTTCTAAAATGGTTCTTCCGTGTACAAAATCTATATCTTGGCGTAAAAAACCAATTCTAATATCTTTATCAAAAGCCATAGTGCCTCCACTACTTTCTATGTCTTTAGAAATTACTTTCAATAAAGTAGATTTTCCTGCTCCGTTTTTTCCAATCAGTCCGATTGTATCCCCTTTATTTAACTTAAAAGTGATGCCAGAAAACAAATCAGATCCCATAAAGGAAACAGATAAGTTATGTACGTTTAACATTTTTACATAAATTTGTAGTCTGCAAAACTAACTAAAAAATACAGTTACCGATGTTTAAAAAAGGAACAAAATTGTATAGTATTGTAAAAGGAAAATGCCCAAGATGTCAGGAAGGGGATTTTTTTTCTCACGAATTTACTTTTCATCCAAAAAAGATTACTAAAATTCATACAAATTGCTCGAAATGTAATTTAAAATATATGCTTGAGCCTTCGTTTTTTTATGGAGCTATGTACATCAACTATGGTATTACGGTAGCACTTTCTATTCTTACCTTTCTAATCACAAAACTTATTTTTGATTTTAGTTTATTACAAAGTTTTGCAACAATCTTTATCGTTTTAATTTTGTTAGCACCTTTAAATTTAAGATTATCTCGAATTCTTTGGATACATATGTTTGTTCAATATGATGAAAAAACGGTTGATGCTACAAAAATGGAAAAACTAACAGGGCAATCGGGTCTAAATATTTAGGGTTTGATGTCTAATGGTTAATAAAGTAAATGAGAAAATCTAAAAAATAAATAATCTCAAATTTTTGAAATTTCTACCTACTAGAGAAAATAGGAATACAATTAAGAAGCAATTAATAGGAGGTTGCCTTAATAATCAAAAGAAAATCAATATTTTATTCGTAAATTAAATTATTGGTATTATCTTTGCACTTTAATAAAACGATGTCAACACTTAAGTTGACATCAAAATAATTTTTTTATAATGAGTAAAGGTACCGTAAAATTTTTCAATGAATCTAAAGGATTTGGGTTCATCATTGAAGAAGGAACAAACAAAGAGCATTTTGTACATGTGTCAGGATTAATTGACGAAATTCGTGAAAACGATGAAGTTGAATTCGACTTACAAGATGGAAGAAAAGGATTGAACGCAGTAAACGTAAAAGTTATATAACAATATATTACTAGTTAAATTTTTTGTCTAAAACCTATCAAATTTTGATAGGTTTTTTTGTATATTGAAAAATGTAGCATTATAAATTTATTAGGATTACCATCAAGGTTTTTATCCATTGCTTTAAAGGAATATGTTGTCTAATTGACTCGAGAAAAAAATTACAAACGATTATGATAACGAACATTAGAGTGTTTAAGTTTACAACATAGGCACATAGTTCACATAGACCTCTCTATGTGAACTATGTGCCTATGTTGTAAATGGTTATAAAAGAAACATCAATGGTAAAATTTTGTAAATCTTTATTAACTGATAAAAATAAAGTAATCTTCCAAAAAAATGAGTAAAAAATATGTAGTCGCATTTGATCAAGGAACCACAAGTACAAGAACGATTATTTTTGACAAAAAAGGTCAAATAGTAGGAATTTCTCAAAAAGAATTGACACAACATTATCCGCAATCTGGTTGGGTAGAACACAATGCGTTAGATATTTATAATGATCAGTTAGAAACCTTCCAAAAAGCAATTCAAAAAGCGAATATTCATCCTAAAGAAATAGCTTCTATTGGAATAACAAATCAAAGAGAAACCACCGTTGTTTGGGATAAAGAAACAGGAAAACCTATACACAATGCCATTGTTTGGCTAGACAAACGTACGACATCAATTTGCGATACTCTCAAAGAAAAAGGACTTTCAGAATATGTTACAGAACATACAGGTTTGGTCATCGATTCCTATTTTTCAGGCACAAAATTAAAATGGATTTTAGACAATGTTACAGGCGCAAGAGAAAAAGCAAATCAAGGAAAATTATTATTTGGAACGATTGACAGTTGGTTAATTTACAAATTTACCAATGGCAAAAAGCATGTTACAGATCATACAAATGCCTCAAGAACCATGTTGTATAACATCAACAATTTATCTTGGGATGCAACACTTTTAAAAGCGTTAGAGATTCCAAGTTCCTTATTGCCTTCAGTACAAACTTCATCATCAGACTTTGGTTCAGTAATGTTGGATGATATTTCAATTCCAATTTATGGAGTAGCAGGAGACCAGCAAGCATCCTTATTTGGTCAAGGTGGTTTTACGGCAGGCGTTGGAAAAAGTACATATGGTACAGGATGTTTTATGTTGTTAAACATCGGAAAAAACAAAGTAACTTCCAAAAGCGGACTATTAACAACCTTGACTTGTAGCCTAGAAAACGAACCCGTAAAATATGCTTTAGAAGGAAGCATTTTTGTAGGTGGCGCTTCTATACAATGGTTGAGAGATCAGATGCAATTGATAGACAAAGCATCAGATACAGAAGCTATTTGTAACAGTATTCCTCCTTTAAAAGATATTTATATGGTGCCCGCTTTTGCAGGATTAGGCGCACCTTATTGGGATGCAAACGCCAAAGGAAGTGTTTATGGAATGACTTTAGATACTGGCAAAAAAGAACTCATCAAAGCCACTGTTGAAGCCTTGGCATATCAAACAAAAGATGTGATTACTGCTATGATTGAAGATAGTGGTAAAGAAATGAATGTCTTAAAAGTAGATGGCGGCGCAAGTGCCAATAATTATTTGATGCAGTTTCAGTCAGACATTTTAAATGCAGAAGTTGACAGACCAAAAATGATTGAAGTAACTGCTTTTGGCGCAGCACTTTTAGCAGGAATCAAAGCAGGCATTTGGACTAAAAATAATATCGAAAAACTTCGTGAAGTAGATACTGTCTTTAGTCCAAAAATGAAAGGAAAAGTCCGTAAGAAAAAATATAAAGGTTGGCTACATGCCATAGAACGAACAAAAAGTACGTTTAAAACAAAAGAAAAAACACCTATCAGATTTTCCATTTTAGATAGAGAAAGACAATTAAAAAAATTAAAATCTAAAAAGTTTGATGTCATTATTATTGGCGGAGGTGTTACAGGAGCAGGAATTGCTTTAGATGCTTCCTCAAGAGGAATGAAAGTTTGCTTGGTAGAAAAAAATGATTTTGCTTCTGGAACCAGTAATAAATCTACAAAATTGATTCATGGAGGTTTGCGTTATTTGAAGCAATTGGAAATAGGTTTGGTACGCGAATCTGGTTCTGAACGTGCTATTGTACATGACTTAGCACCGCATTTGGTAATTCCTGAAAAAATGCTTTTGCCATTAATTGAAGGCGGAACGTATGGAAAAATAATGACTTCCATTGGTTTGAAAGTCTATGATTTATTAGCAGATGTTGATGGGGATGATAGTAGGCAAATGTTGAATAAAAAAGAGACGTTAGCCAAAGAACCTCTTTTAAATAAAAACAAAATATTAGGTAGTGGTTATTATGCAGAATACAGAACTGACGATGCAAGACTAACCATAGAAATTATGAAGAAAGCTACCAAATATGGGGCAACTATTCTGAACTATTGTGAAATGGAATCGTTTGTATATGATAGTGATGGAAAGATAGAAAGTTTAAATTGTATCGATCATACCACACAAAAGAAATTAAATATTACAGCACACAATTTTGTATCAGCTGCGGGCCCTTGGGTAGATAAAGTTAGGAAGAAAGACGATTCTATAAACCATAAATATTTACATTTAACAAAAGGTGTACATATTGTTTTTCCACATAAAAAATTGCCGTTAAAACAACCCGTTTATTTTGATGTTCCCGATGGAAGAATGATTTTTGCCATTCCAAGAGGAAGAACAACCTATGTAGGAACTACAGACACTAATTATTCAGGAAATTTAAATCGTGTTGTAGCTACCAAAGACGATGCTGAATATCTAATAAATGCCACCAACAATACATTTCCTGACATCAATTTAACCATTAAAGATATTGAATCTAACTGGGCAGGATTGCGTCCGCTTATTCACGAAGAGGATAAAGACCCTTCAGAATTATCTAGAAAAGATGAACTTTTTATTTCTGAAAGTGGCTTAATTTCTATTGCTGGAGGAAAACTCACAGGCTATCGCAAAATGGCACATCGTGTTATGGATGCTGTTTTAAAAACTGTTCCTGAAGAAAGAAAATCGAAACTAAAAAAGTCTAAAACCAAATCCATTCCATTGGTTACGCCAGCCATAAAATCTACAGAAGAAGTAACTATATTTATAGAAGAATTACAAAATCAATTGCAAAAATTAGGTGTTCAAGATTCGTATTTTGCTTGGTATTTATGTACTACTTATGGTAAAAAAGCAACGAAAATTATTGAGAAAATGAATTTTTTTGCTGAAGGAACAGTAGAAGAACGCTTAATAAGAGCAGAACTTTGGTATGGAGTTTATTATGAAATGACCAATAGTTTAGCTGATTTTTTTGTAAGAAGAACAGGAAGATTGTATTTCCATATAGACAGTGTTAAAAAGCATTTGAATAGTATTCTTGAAGATTGTATCAATTATTTTGATTGGGATGATGCCCGTATTTCAGAAGAAAAAGAAATTATGAAAACATTGTTGCAAGACGCTACCAACTACTATGACGTAGAGTTTATGTAAATTAGGGGAAATGTTTTTTTAGGATTAGTGGTAATATGAAGCACTCTTTTTTTCTTTAGATATTTTGAAAAGATAAAGAAAAATAAATAGATTAAAAATGACGCCAACTCCAGAGAATAAAATCAGCGAAATGATAAGATCGTTATAAAATGTATACCCCATATAGAATGCCAAAAACCTAAAAACCAAGAGTAAAGAATCGTAAAATAAAATGGTTTTCTGCTTGTTTAAAATAAGAATTAATGACGTTAGCGGATAGCTTAAAAAAGCCATTAATAACCAAGGAATTAAAATCCGAACATACACCCCAACTTCCGACCAGTTTTCACCAAAAAGAATATCTAAATAAAAAGAAACGATAAGAATGGGTATAAAAAGGAATACACTTATTCGTAATAAATTTTTAGCGGTTACTTTTATAAGTCCATGTAAATCTTCATTATTATTGTATATTTTTGTGGCTTTATTATAAAAAACTTGATATACGGATTGTTTTACAATTCCAAAAGGTGAACGCGCAAATTTAATAGCAAGACCATACATACCTGCACTTCCTAATCCAAAATAGCTAGTAATTAAAAAGATAGGTAATTCATTGGAGGCATTATTTGTTAGACTAATTATGGTATTAAAAAGCGGAATGTCTTTATATCTTTTTGCCAATAACCACATTCTTTTTATAGAAATATGTTGTAGTACATTTGATATTGACGTTAAAGATAATTTTATCAATACTACTAATTGAAAGAATTGTCCAACAAGCAAACCAGGAATTAACCCTACGGAGCTAAAACTACTGAAACCAGAAAAAATTTGAGTAATACTCATTGTTGATGTCTTAACAATCAATCCTTTAGAGATATTTTTGAATAGCGTTGTTCTGTTGTTCCAATAATCGAAAACAGAAACGGTTCCGAAGAAAAAAACACTAAGTGGTACAAAATAGATAAAATAAGAGAGTTCTTGAATTTTTAAAAATGAGACTATTTCATGGGTATATAAGATGAGTATTCCTAATAAGAATAGGCTAAAAAAAAAGATGATAAATATGGAAAAGGCAAATAAATTAATAGCGTCTTTATCTCTTTTTGGCAATACGATTGCCAGTTCATATTGTAAAGAAGCTATGGGTTTTAAAATGAGGATTGTAGAAGAAAAGAGCATATAGACCCCAAAAACTTCTTCAGAAAAAAGACGTGTTAAAATGAGGATTGCACCATAAACGATTAGTTGACTAAAAGCTGAACCCGTTAGTAAGGTTAAAACATTTTTGACAAACTCTTTTTTTAAAAAAGAAAATAATCGCATATTGGGTGCTACAAATTTGTATTCAAATATACTGTAAATGGCAGACATAAAACACGTCTTTTTTGACCTAGATCATACCCTTTGGGATTTTGAAAAAAACTCTAATTTAACCTTTCAAAAAGTTTTTGAAGATTATAAAATTGATTTAAAAACAGCACATTTTTTATCAGCTTATAAGCCTATAAATCAACGTTATTGGAAATTATACAGAGAAGAAAAAGTGTCTAAAGAAACATTAAGATATGGCAGATTAAAGGATGCTTTTGATACCCTAAATTATTCAATTTCTGATACATTAATAGATACTATTGCTACTAAATATATTGATTTTCTTCCCGAATTTAAGTCTCTTTTTGAAGGCACTATTGAACTTTTAGAATACTTAAAAAACAAATACGAACTGCATATTATAACCAATGGTTTTGAAGAGGTTCAAAATAAAAAAATGCTCAATTCTAATATTTACCAGTATTTTAAACAAATAATTACGTCGGAATCTGTGGGTGTAAAAAAACCAAATCCAAGAGTTTTTGAATATGCTTTAGAAATTGCCAAAGCTAAAAAGGAAGAATCAATAATGATTGGTGACGATTTGGAAGCGGATATACAAGGGGCTTTAAATACAGGTTTAACGGCAATACATTGCAATTTTGATAATCAAAATATAAAAAATAATTCTATAATTTCTGTTACTTCTCTTTCTGAAATCAAGCAATATCTTTAAAAGTTATTTTTTAACAGTTAGTTGACTGTATTTTCCTTGAATATGTAAGGTATTGTCTTTTGTTTTCACAATAAAATTGCCATTCATATCTTTTGATTTTGAATTTAATCCATTGAACTTTACAGAAGGTGTGTCTGAAAATAAGGAGGGTTTATTTCCAATAGCATAGACTAAATTGTTAGGAATTTCAGATAGATGTACAGTGGCTTCTGTATAATCTAACATTAATTTAAAAGACTGATAATCAGGATTGATATTAGAAATTAGTAACTCGCCAAACTTACTAGAAAGATCTACGTTTTCATTTACTTTTACAATACGAACTCCAGAAGAATTATTGAACATATTTGTGTTTGTAACCGATGCAATTTTAGCATCGGTTACATTATTTAAAGAAAGATTATACGTATGCAACCCATTAATGGTAACTGGAGAATATGAAATATTCAGTTTTCCTCCGTTTAAATTATTGGCATCAAATGTTCCGTAAGATACTTTCCCTGAGGCTTTTGTATTGGGTAGTTTTACTTTACAATGACGTGTATTCAAATCAAAAGTAGCTTTTTTTGGTACTTTAATGACCAAACGTTTTTTAATCTTCACTTTTTTTCCATTCATCATTATATCCTCAGAATCTGAATCAAAAAAGTAATTGAACTTCATCTTTTTTAATTCCTTTCTTGCTTTCGCCAAATCTTTTTTGATTATTACTTTATCAACTTTTTCCCATGTATGTTTCGCTTTTTTTAATTCTTTTCTTATTTTTTGTTTGTCTATCTTATGAAGTTTTTTTCTAGAAATTGCAAATTGCTTTTTCATTTTCTCTCTGCTCTTCTTCATTTTTTCCTTTAGTTCTTTGTATTTCTTTGTTTTTTTAAAGGCTTCCCATTCTTTTTTAGATTTTATGGTTATGTTGTTGGCATCATCTTTCCATTGGAAAAAATATTCTTTGCCGTCTTCCATATATTTATCAAAATCGAAGTCTAAATTTTCTAAACCAATAAATACTTTTTCCGAATCGAAATCTAGTGAATCAATATCTATAAAAATATTTTTATCATTTATAGAATCCAACCCAGAAAACATTTTGTAATAATGATCATTCGGAAGTATAAATACATTTTCTGCTATTCCCTCTACATCGGGTATGTTAATTTCTGGCATCACCCAATTATCATTAAAGAAAATAAAATCGTTATTGGAGTGAAAAAGATTATTTCTTTTAGAAGTAATTTTCACTTTCTTTTTATTTCCTAAAGCTTCAAAGTTCCAATTCTTAAAATACTTTTCTGCTTCCTTTTTAGACAATCCTTCTACTTCTATAAACGCCTCTACAGAAACTTGATTTTTGTTCCATGTCCTTACGTCTATGTCTGTGTTGCTAGCATCAATAGAGATTTCTACATCTTTGTTTGTAGTAAAATTTTCTGTAAATTTTTTATCAAACTTTTGTGCTTGTACTATACTTATTATACCTGCAAGAAAAAGGAATAATAACTTTTTATATGATTTGTGTTTCATCTTGTTTTGAATTTAAGTTTTGTAAATTGTTTAATTGCTTTTTCAAGCGTTGTAATAGTTGTAATTGTAATTGCAAATTACCAATTAGTGCATCTATAGTTGCATCATTAACACCTTTTGTATTGAGCTCTTTGGTTAATGATTTGTATTCTTTGGTGAGTTCAGCAATTTTTTCAAAATACCCATCTAATATTTCTTTGTTCTGTTCTGTTATTTCTAATTGACTGATTTCTAAATTGATACTATTTATATAATACGTTTCTATGGTATTTAATTCTGGCGAAATAGTTCCTAAACTAATTAATGCTGAATTTATTTCAGTATCTTTCCCTTCTCCAGTATCCGTAGGATAAAACTGTATACCAACACTAATCAACAATACAATAGAAGCAGCGATAGACAACCATATATAATTTTTCTTTTTAGGTTTTTGCTGATGTATTTGCT
>JBMYWO010000005.1:0-41083 GCA_049607505.1 Polaribacter sp. | reverse complement strand
GAAGACTGAAGTTTTAAGAAGAAACTCACTTCGACAGGCTCACTTCGACAGGCTCAGTGTGAAATTTAGTTTTAGAATTGGCTTTTGTTAAAACGAATACCTTTTTGATGCCTTAGATGACATTCAATAATAAATAATCATTTTGTTTATGACACCGCCTTATTACGCATAGAAAATAAAGACAAAAGAACCTATTATATAGAAGAATCTTGCAACAACAATTGGAGTGCAAGACAACTAGAAAGACAATAAATAAATTGGATTATGGATTCCACACAACAAACTATTCCATCAAAAAAATACCTAAAACTGTCTGGTTTAGAACCTTTGGTTTTAAACGAAAATAGCAATTTTATTAATGTTGGTGAACGTACAAATGTGGCAGGTTCACGTAAGTTTTTACGTTTAATAAAAGAAGAAAAATTTGATGAAGCTTTAGACATTGCAAGGCATCAAGTAGATGGTGGCGCACAAATTATAGACATCAATATGGATGATGGCTTAATTGATGGAAAAGAAGCCATGGTTCGTTTTTTAAATTTGATTGCCGCAGAACCAGATATTTGTAGAGTTCCTATAATGATAGACAGTTCTAAATGGGAAATTATTGAAGCAGGATTGCAAGTGGTACAAGGAAAATGTGTTGTAAATTCCATTTCATTAAAAGAAGGCGAGGAAAAATTTATTTTGGAAGCTACACAAATAAAACGTTATGGAGCAGCTGTCATTATTATGGCTTTTGATGAAGTTGGGCAAGCAGACAATTATGAAAGAAGAATAGAAATTGCCAAACGTTCTTATAAAATATTGGTGGACATTGTCCACTTTCCATCCGAAGATATTATTTTCGATTTAAACATTTTTCCTGTAGCCACAGGAATGGAGGAGCATAGAAAAAATGCAGTCCATTTTATAGAAGCCACACGTTGGGTAAGAGAAAATTTACCAAATGCAAGTGTTAGTGGAGGTGTAAGCAATGTATCCTTTTCATTTAGAGGCAATAACGGAGTTCGCGAAGCAATGCACTCTGTCTTTTTATATCATGCCATACAAGCAGGAATGAATATAGGAATTGTAAATCCAACAATGTTAGAGGTTTATGATGACATTCCAAAAGATTTATTAGAATATGTAGAAGATGTTATTTTAGATAGACGTGATGATGCTACAGAGCGCCTATTAGAATTTGCTGAAACTGTAAAAGGTACAAAAGCAGCCAAAAAAGCAGATTTATCTTGGAGAGAAAATCCGTTACAAGAGAGAATAACACACGCTTTGGTAAAAGGAATTGATGCCTTTATTATTGAAGATGTTGAGCAAGCAAGACAAGAATCAGCAAAACCTATAGAAGTCATTGAAGGACATTTAATGATTGGAATGAATGTAGTTGGCGATTTATTTGGAGCAGGAAAAATGTTTTTACCTCAAGTAGTAAAATCTGCGAGAGTGATGAAAAAAGCAGTTGCCTACTTAAATCCATTTATAGAAGCCGAAAAAGGAGAGGAGCAAAAAGCTTTAGGTAAAATTTTGATGGCAACCGTAAAAGGCGATGTTCATGATATTGGTAAAAATATTGTGAGTGTTGTTTTAGGATGTAACAATTATGAAATTGTGGATTTAGGCGTGATGGTTCCTCCTGAAAAAATTATAGAAACTGCTAAAAAAGAGAATGTAGATGCTATTGGTTTAAGTGGCTTGATAACGCCTTCTTTAGATGAAATGGTCTATCTAGCAAAAGAAATGGAGCATCAAAATTTTGAAGTCCCGTTGTTAATAGGTGGAGCAACAACTTCTAAAGCACATACTGCTGTGAAGATAGATACACAATATAAAAATGCAGTTGTTCATGTAAATGATGCATCTAGAGCCGTAACTGTTGTCGGTGATTTATTAAACAAAAATACAAACAAAGAATATGTTACAAATCTGAAAAAGAGTTACGAAGAATTTCGTGAAAAATTCTTAAAAAGAGGCAAAGCCAAAACGTATATTTCTATAGAAGAAGCAAGAAAACGAAAGTTTAAAATTGATTGGGAAACTTCAGAAATTATAAAACCAAAAGAACTTGGAATTCAGACTCTAGAACAGTTAAGTTTAAAAGAATTAGTTCCGTTTATAGATTGGAGTCCGTTTTTTAGAAGTTGGGATTTGCACGGAAAAATATCCAGCAATTTTAACTGATAAAGTTGTTGGAGAGCAAGCAACAATTTTATTTAATGATGCTCAAGAAATACTTGAAGAGATTATTGCAAATCAATCTTTAAAACCCAAAGCTATTTTTGGTTTGTTTGAAGCCAATACCATATATGACGATGATATTTCTATAAAAAAGAAAGGAAAAGAAATTGCAGTATTTAGAACCTTACGTCAACAATTACAAAAAAGAGAGGGAAAACCCAGTTTTGCATTAGCAGATTTTATTGCCCCAAAGGAAACGAATAAAATCGATTATATGGGTGCTTTTTGTGTGGGAATTTTTGGTGCGCAAGAATTGGCAGATAGTTATAAAACCAAAGAAGACGATTATAATGCAATTATGGTACAAGCTATTGCAGATAGATTTGCTGAAGCTTTTGCAGAATATTTGCATAAACAAGTACGGACAAAACATTGGGGGTATGCCTCTGATGAAATTTTAACAAATGAAGATTTAATAAAAGAAAGTTATAAAGGAATTAGACCTGCACCTGGCTATCCTGCTTGCCCAGATCATTTAGAGAAAGAAACCATTTGGGATTTATTAAAAGTTGAAGAAAATATTGGAGTGAAATTAACGGAAAGTTTAGCCATGTGGCCAGCAGCTGCCGTATCTGGATATTATTTTGCCAACGAAAAAGCAAAATATTTTGGATTGGGTAAAATTACAGAAGATCAAGTTTCTGACTTCGCAAAGAGAAAAAATATTTCTTTGGAAAAAGCAATAAAGTGGTTACAACCAAATATAAGCCCATCCTAACATTCCCATTTCGACTTCGCTCAATGCAAGCTCGGGAAGGAACACTTAACCGAAAAAAATAAAATAATAACGTAAAACACCCGCAACAGTTTCCCTCCTTTGGAGGGAGTAAGATAAATTCCAAGCGAGACTCTTGTGGTAAACAAAAAATATAAATAATAACTAAAAAAAGTCCCCTTTGGGGATTTAGGGGAATGAAAATAACAGAACACATACAAAAAGCAAACGGAAAAACATTGTTTTCGTTTGAAATTATTCCGCCAAAAAAAGGGAATAGCATTCAAGAATTGTACAATAATATAGATCCTTTAATGGAGTTTAATCCACCTTTTATAGACGTTACTACGTCAAGAGAAGAGTACGTTTATATAGACAAAGGGAATGGTTTATTAGACAGAAAAATTACCAGAATGCGCCCTGGAACTGTGGGTATTTGTGCAGCTATTAAACACAAATATAATGTAGATACAGTTCCTCATGTTTTATGTGGTGGTTTTTCTAAAGAGGAAACCGAATATTTGTTGGTAGATTGTCATTATTTAGGAATAGAAAATGTGATGGCCTTGAGAGGAGATGCTATGAGTCATCAAAAATATTTTGAGCCTACCAAAGGTGGAAATCTGTTTGCTAAAGATTTAGTATCTCAAATTCAGAATTTAAACTGCGGAAAATATTTGCACGATGTTATAGAAACCAATCATAAATCTGATTTTTGTATTGGTGTGGCTGGATATCCAGAAAAGCATTTAGAAGCACCATCTTTACAATCTGATTTAAAACGCCTTAAAGAAAAAATTGAAGCAGGAGCAGATTATGTAGTAACACAAATGTTTTTTGAAAACAAAAAATATTTTGAGTTTGTAAAAGCAGCTAGAGATATAGGAATTGATGTTCCTATTATTCCAGGAATAAAACCCATTGCCGTAAAACGTCATTTGCAATTATTACCACAGGTGTTTAAAATAGACTTGCCAGAAGCGTTAATTACTGATGTTGAAAAATGTAAAAACAATTCGCAAGTTCGTCAGGTAGGAGTGGAGTGGGCAATAGCACAATCTAAAGAGTTGTTAGCAGCAGGAGTGCCTGTATTGCATTATTATTCTATGGGAAAATCTTCTAACGTTCAAAAAATTGCATCAGAAATATTTTAATAGAAAAAATTAAAAGGTTATTTAAAATAAGATAATAAATGTGCTTTTTTGGACGCTGAAACTAAAATTTCTTTTCCGCTAGAAACTAGTACACTTCCGCCTTTTCCTTTTTTGTATTTGGTAATTGCATTTACGTTTACCAAATAGGATTTATGGATTCTGGCAAAGGTATATTCGCTTAACGCATCTTCAAAATATTTTAAGGTTTTGCTCACTAATTTTTTAGAATTTGCTAAATGAATTTCTGTATAATTATCATCGGCTTTACAGAAAATAATATCATTTATATCTAGCACTTCAAAGCCGTCTTGTTGCGGAATGGTAATTTTTCCTGAGGCTGCATTTGCCTTTGGCGATAAAATTTTATGTTGCAATTCGTTTTCTTTTTCTTTGATTTCGGTAACAATATTTACGGCTTTAATCAATTCATCAATAGAAATGGGTTTTAATAAATAATAGGATGCGTGATTGTTTAGTGCATCAATGGCATAATGGTCATACGCAGTTACAAAAACGGTTTCGAAAGTTCTGTTTTCTACTTTTTCTAACAAATCAAAAGCATTTCCGAAAGGCATTTCTACGTCTAGAAATACTAAATCTAATTCGTGTTTTTCAATCAAAGAATAGGCTTCATCTATATTGCTTGCTTCGTACAATAATTTGACATTTGGGCAATATTTATCCAAATAATTTCGTAGAATTTTTCTACTAATTTCTTCGTCTTCTACAATAATGGCTTTTATTTTCATGCTTCTTACTATCTATTTCATAAAATTTGATTAATTGTTGACTGCCACTGAATACTGCGACTGAATACTGATTACTTCCTCTTCAACAACAATTCAACTTTAGTTCCTTCTCCATTCTTTAAAACATTTTCTACGGTTACTAAAACTCTATCTTGATACATTTTATTTAAAATAGCGATTCTATTTTTAATGGTGCTCATTCCTTTAGACTTTTGTTTTAGCTGATTTTTAGTTTTCAATTCTTGAGATTGCTTGCGGCCAATTCCATTATCTTTAATAAAAATTAAAACTGTTTCTTCGTCTTTTTTGTTGATGCTTATTTCTAAATTTCCTTTCTCTTTTTTGTACCGTAAACCATGCCAAATGGCATTTTCTATATAGGGTTGCAGTAACATTGGCGGAATAGAAAACTGTTCTAAATCAATATTTTTATCCACTGAAATGGTATAATCAAATTTGTCTTTAAAACGATTGTGTTCTAGTTTTACATACAATTCTAAAAGTTCTACTTCTTTGGTTAGCGGAATAAAATCTTCGTCAGAATTTTCTAAAACGGAACGCATTAATACCGAAAATTCTGATAAATATCTATTTGCATTTCGTTCGTCATTTACCGCAATAAAACTGTTTACAGAATTGAGTGCATTAAAAATAAAATGCGGATTCATTTGTGATCGCATCGATTTTAATGCCAATAAATTATTAGCCAATTTTTGTTGCTTATTATTTCTAAACATAAAATACGCCAACAAACCAAGGAGCAAAACTCCTGCTGCCAAAGAATAAATAATCAGTCTCTGACTGCGATTGCTTTCTTCTGATAATTTACGATCGACATACGCCAAACTAATCTTACTTTCGGCTAATTCTTTGTCTTTTTCCAAACTGGAAATTCGGTTTTGATTGTCGGAAATTTTTTTACTAAATCGCTTAACTTGTTGTATTTCTTGTTCTTTTTGAATGTACGATTGATCGACCAATTTTACATAATCTTGGTAACTTTTTAATGCCTTGTCATAGTCTCCTACGGTTGCATAGACTTCTGATAATTTGCGAGTTGCATCTTTTTGAATAACAATATCTTCCTTTTCATTTGCATCTTTAATACTTTTCTCTAAAAACGGAATCGCCTCTTTATAGTCTTCTTTTAAGATGTATGCATTTCCTATTTTATAATTAATTTTTTGTGATGTAATTGAATCTGCTTCATTACTTTTTATGGCATCAGAAAGGTTTTCAAACTGATTTTCATTCTTTATATTCTTATCTTTTGTTTTCTTTAAACTCTCTTTTCGTAGTTTAATTTCATCATCATATTGATTGGATTTATTGTAAAAATCGGCCACTTTTTCTTCTTGTTGTAAAACACGATTCGAATTCTCTTTAGACGCTAAATCCAACGAGTTTTGAAAATTAGTGTTTGCTTGTACGATATTTCCTTCAGCAGCAAAAACTTCAGCAATTTTTGAATTCAAATCAGTAATTTTTGAAGTAATAGAATGTTCTTTTGCAGTTTTTAATGCTTCTTCATAATGTATTTTTGCATCATTATATTTTTTAGTAGAAAAATAGACATCACCCAAACCTTCGTGTGAAATAATTTTCTCATAATTACTCAATTTTTTATTGAGTATTTCTTTATAAGAATTTTCACTAGCCGTATAATCTTTATGTAAAAATTGCGCTTGTGCAAGTTTTATTTTTGTAGTTACATCATCATAAATTTGTATGGATAATCTGTAATTATCAATAGCCAAATCATATTGTTTCCAGTATAAATAAATGTCTGCCAAGGTTTTATAGGTTGCGGCATTTCGTTGTTTAGATGGATTGCTTTTTAATGTTTTTTCAATAAATGAAATACTTTTATCAATGTCTTTTTTGCTATAGTATTTTGCAGAATCTAAATATTGATGATATAAATCTGCTTTTTTGGAAATGATTTCTCTTTTAGACCAAGAGTTTGTTTTTGATATTTTTCTTCTGTCTTCTTCAAATCCTTCTACTAAAATTTTAATGTATTCATTAGATTGTATGGTGTAATACACCGTTTCAAAATCTGGGTGCGAAACCCGTAAATCATCACCAACTTTTGCTTTTATAACATACGTATTTTTACTATTTGAAAACCAATATGTACGCCCATTTACATCAATTTCAGCATTTTCTATAGGTCTATTTGTCTTTTTATCAATAACACGAACCTTCACAGAAAACTCCACACCTTTTTCATAAATCCTATTTTCTTGCGAAAATAAAAACTGAAAACTAACACATAAATATGCTAATATGATGTAGATTTTTTTGCTCATTATTTTATTTAATAGTGTAAACATACATACAAAATATCATTCCAAAAAATTGAAAATTATTTAGATTGATTTTTAAAAAGGAAAAAATCATCGTTTACTCATTTTTTATTCTTGCTTACTCATTCAAAGGGTTGGTTTGCTCATTCTAGTTTTTTTATAAAAAAAGTTGCCTTTAGTTTTACGGCATCTTAAAAATCATAAAAACAAAAAACATGAAATCACACACATTAAAAATGAGCATTATTAGTTTTTTCTTATTTGCAAATATGAGTTTTGCTTGCGAGAATTCGTCAAAAGAAAAAACAAAAAAACAAACCATTAAAGTAGCATTATTGCTAGATACAAGTGGAAGTATGAGCGGATTAATTGATCAAGCAAAATCGAAATTATGGGAAATTGTAAATGAATTGTCGTATGCAAAATATGGTATTCAAAAACCCGATTTGGAAATTGCTTTGTACGAATATGGAAATGATGGATTGCCTTCTAAAAAAGGATATATTCGTCAGGTACTACATTTTAGTAAAGATTTGGATGAAATTTCTGAACGCCTTTTTTCTTTGACCACAAATGGTGGCAGTGAATATTGTGGACAAGTAATTCAAACTTCATTAAACGAACTTGAGTGGGGAAAGAATAAAAATGATTTACGCCTAATTTTTATTGCTGGAAATGAGCCTTTTACACAAGGAAAAATTGATTATAAAGACGCGGTTGTCAATGCAAAAGAAAAAGATATTATGATTAATACTATTTTTTGTGGCGATTATCATAGTGGTATTTCTGGCAAATGGCAAGATGGTGCTGTTTCTGGCGGTGGAGATTATATGACCATCAATCATAATAAAAAAATTGTACATATAATTACTCCTTATGATGATGAGATTATTATTCTAAATAAAAAATTGAACAAAACCTATATTTATTATGGCGATTTGGGGTATTCTAAATATGCAAATCAGAAAACTCAAGATTCTAATGCGGCAAGTTTAAATGAAGAAATTGTAGTTAAAAGAGCAGTCAGTAAAAGTTCTAGATTGTATAATAATTCAGCTTGGGATTTGGTAGATGCTGACAAGAATAAAAAAGTAGATTATGCTAAAATTGAAAAGAAAAAATTGCCTAAAGATTTGCAAAATAAATCGGCAGTTGAGATAAAAAAACATGTAAAAAAGCAAGCCAAAAAGCGAAAAGAAATTCAAGAAAAAATTCAAGAATTAAATACAAAAAGAAGAAGTTATATTGCAAAAAAACAAAAGGAGGGAAGCAAAAAAAATGAGTTAGACAATGTGATGATTAAAGCCATTAAAAGGCAAGCAAAATTGAAAAATTATTCTTGGTAAAATTTAATTAGTTAGTAGTTTGAGTTCGTAAGGCAGTTTTGTTTTGCGGACTTTTTTTAGTTTGTAAGTAAGTGTTGCCCAATACTTAATTGATTACTTTTTAAACCATTTATCTCTTTTAATTTGGCAACCGTTGTCTTAAATTTTCTAGCCAAAGAATACAATGTATCCCCTTTTTTAACTTGATAGTATTTACCAATTGTGTTTTTTGGTTTCAATATTTCAACTTCTTTTTTCTTTTTTTTCTTGGCTTTAAAACCGTTCTTTTTTACCGTATCAAATTTGTATAATTTGTAATCTTCTATAATTTTAATTAGCTTTTTTGGGTATTTACTGTCTGTTGCATACCCCGCTTTTTTTAATCCTTTGGCCCATTTCTTATAATTTTTATCATAATTAAATAAAAAAGCATATCGTTTTCTTTTACTTAAAAATGTAGAATGATCTCTAAAAGAAGTAGCTACATATTGATATTTTCTAAAACATTCCCCTCTCCTATCATCATCATAATATACCCGTTCTCCTTGCCAATCTGTATGGCATTTTATTCCAAAATGATTGTTCGATTTTGAAGCCAAAAGACTTTTACCATTGCCCGATTCTAAAATTCCTTGTGCCAATGTAATGCTTGCAGGAATATTAAATTTCTGCATTTCATGTACCGCAATGGGGGCATATTTTTCAATATAAGTAAGTGTGCTTTTATTTAGTTTGGTATTCTTACTTTCTAAATTTTTAACGTGTTTGTTTTCATGTACCGAAGGTAATTTTTTTGGAGTTGGTTCTGAAACCACTACAGGAGGTTTCTTTTTAACAACACGTTTTTTAGAAGCGCAACTCGCTAAAAACAATCCAAAAAGACAGTATATAAATATTTTTAGTTTCATTAAATAATAATTATTTCTTTATTTTTTCTTTTTAATTTTTGGTTAAATCCTTCAATTCCTTGAATTCCGCCAGTATGAATTGCTAAAATTGTACTGTTTTTTAGAAACCTATTTTTTTTGATTCCATCTAAAATTCCAAACATCATTTTTCCTGTATAGATCGGGTCTAGCAAAACGGACGTTTCTTTTTTAAATTCATTGATAAAACGAATTAAATCAGTATTATATTTTCCGTAACCTCCAAAATGATAGTCAGTTTGTAAACTCCAATGATCATTCCTAATGGTATATTTCTTTATTTCATCGGTTAAAAAATTGCCTTTTAAAGCAGGAAAACCTAAAACTTTTTGATGTTCTTTTGTAGCATTTATCAAACCAGCAATGGTTCCTCCAGTTCCAACAGCACAACAAATATAATCGAAATTTGCATCCTCTTTTGTTAAAATTTCTTCACAACCTTTTACTGCCAACACATTCGTTCCTCCTTCTGGAATTAGATAAAAATCGCCAAATTTTTCTTTGAGTTGATGGATAAAATTTTCGTTTGTTTTATTTCTATACACATCTCTAGAGACAAAGAAAAATCGCATTCCGTTTTTATACGCTTCTCGTAATGTTGCATTATTTTTTAAGGTCTTTTCTAAATTATTTCCAACTTCGTCTCCACGAATGATACCAATGGTTTTGAATCCATTTAGATTTCCTGCAACCGCTGTTGCAACAATATGATTGGAAAAAGCCCCTCCAAAAGTGAGCAATGTTTTTTGTTGTTCGTTTTTTGCTTCTTTAAAATTATATTTTAGTTTTCTAAATTTATTTCCCGAAACAAACGGATGAATAGTATCTTCTCTTTTTATAAACAATTCAATCTTTTTTTCTTCCAAAATTGGAAGATGAATTTGTTGGTTTTGGGTTGTAAAAACCTTGTTGAAAAAAGAGTGATTTGTGTTATTCAATACAAAAAAGATGGACACAAAAATAGTGGATATTAATTTGACGATTTCTTAAATTTCATATTTTGACGCTTTAGACCCAAAGTTTGTAGGAATTATTGGACGGCGAAAATAGTCTTTATGTGCTGGATCTGGTATATCGTACAATATAGATCCAGATAGATCATATAACTAAATCAAGAAATGTAAGTAAATTTCCTTCCCCTTTTCCAAATCAGAAGAATGATTAAAAAACACTTTTTGGTTTTCAAATTCTGCTTCAATAAGCCAATAAGAACCTTTAAAATAGGTGTTTAACACTTTGACAGATTTTCTGTAATTTTCAGATTTCTCAACCACTTTTATTTGGTGTGGATATGCTAAAAAAGTTTTATTATTGATTGTCATTTCATTCACATCATCAAACAAAGAAGCAATATATTTATGCTTTGGGTTTTTATAAATATTTGTAGGAGTATCATTTGCAACAAGTTGCTGATTTTCAATCACAATCAATTTATCGGCAAAAGACAAAGCATCAGTGCCATCGTGTGTAGCAATCATACAAGCAATGTTTTTTTCTTTTAAATACCCAAACAATTTTCTTCTTAAAGAGTTCTTTTTAAAATTATCTATTTGGCTAAAAGGTTCATCTAAAAGTAATAATTCGGGTTCTTTGGCTAATGCTCTTGCTATGGCAACTCGTTGTTGTTGTCCGCCACTTAAATATTGCACTTTTTCATTAGCAAATTCGGTCATTTCTATAACCTCAAGTAATTCTTGAGTTCTTGTTGTTGCTTCTTGTGGATAAAAACGAGAGAGAAATTTTTTGATGTTTTCACTTACGGAAATAAAAGGCATTAAGTCAAAATCTTGTGCTACATATTTAAAGAATTCCATTCCAGGAACTAAATGATGTTTAGGCCCTAAAATTTGAATATCATTCCAAAACATCGTTCCTTTATCTGCATCAAACAAGCCATAAATAAGTTTGAGAAGTGTAGATTTTCCAGAGCCACTTTCCCCCATTATACAAAGGTTTTCGCCTTGTTTTAGCGTGAAGTTTATGTCCTTTAAAACGGGTTTATCAGCGTCATAACTAAAAGAAATGTTGTTGACTTGTAGCATATCGGTTTCGGCTATAATAGCACATGACAAAAAAATAATATTAGTATATAATTTCTTTAAAATCAGTATTTTAATAACAACTGTTTGTGAGACCTTTCAGGTTTTTGAAACCTGAAAGGTCTTGATAATAAAAGACTTACAAGAATTTCGATTAATAATGATTATTTTTTTGTCATGTATTTAACGATAATAATAAGTAGTTTTTTTTTGAAATAACAACTTTTCGGTTCAATTATCTATGCTTTTGTATAAAAGATTCATAATTTGTTACTTCTTCTTTTTCTATTTCTAAAGAAGCTATTTCAATTTCTCTTTGTTGCTGTAAAGATAAATGATCCCAAAAATCAAAAGTTTTTTCTTCTTCAAAAATCTTTTTAATGGATTCAATTACTCCAAGGTTTTCAGTATTCAATAGCAATTTAACCAATTCTATTTTTTCAGCTTGAATATTCATCACATTTCTCTTTATTATCAAAAATAACCATTTAAGTTTAAAATTTTGTTATGAAAACGATTTTTTAAACATTTGCAGATATTTGATGTGTATTTTAAGCAAACAAAAACCGACACTTTCGTATCGGTTTTATAAATTTTAAAATACATTTACATCAAGTAAATCGTATGATAACTTTACCAAATTCTAACTCTGTCTTCTGGTTTTAAGTACATTTTATCTCCTTCTTTTACATCAAAAGCTGTATAAAAAGCATCCACATTTTTAAGAGGCATATAGGCTCTATACATTCCTGGAGCATGTGGATTTGTCATAATTAAGTTTTTAAGTGCTTCATCGCGCATTTTGGTTCTCCAAATAGTTCCCCAAGACAGGAAGAAGCGTTGCTCTGGGGTATAACCATCTATATCTGTTGGACGACCACTTTTTTGTAAGAAAATTTGCAAACCTTCATAGGCTGCTTGTACACCACCTAAATCACCAATATTTTCACCTAGCGTATATTCACCATTTAAGTGCATACTGTCTATGGCAACAATATCAGAATATTGTTTTACTAATTTTTTACCAATGATAGCAAATTTCTCTGAATCTTGTTCTGTCCACCAATTTTCTAAATTTCCATCGCCATCAAAACGAGAACCGGAATCATCAAAACTATGTGAAATTTCGTGTCCTATTACAGCTCCGATTCCACCGTAATTTACGGCTTCGTCTGCTTTGTAATTGTAGAAAGGAGGTTGTAAAATGGCTGCTGGAAAAACAATTTCATTATTTAAAGGACTAAAGTAAGCGTTTACTGTTTGTGGAGACATTCCCCATTCAGTTCTGTCCACTTCTTTTCCTAACTTTGCCATGGTTTTGTTATAATTCCATTTGGTAACGTTTATAGTATTTTCAAAATAAGTTCCTCCGTTTTTTATTCCTTTTACTTGCAGTTTTGAATAGTCTTTCCATTTATCTGGATAGGCAATTTTTACGGTTAATTTCCCTAATTTTTCTAATGCTTTTTTCTTCGTTTCTTCACTCATCCAAGGTAACTGCGCAATACGGTTTTCAAAACCAAGCATTACATTGTCTATCATTTCTTTTGCTTTTTTCTTCGCCTCTGGCGGAAATTTAGCATCAACATACAATTTTCCTAAAGCTTCACCAACAGCACCATTTAAGTTACTTAAAGCACGCTCATCTCTTGGTCGTTGTTTTTTAGCACCTCGCATTTCTTTGCTATAAAACTCCCAATTTGCTTTTTCTAAATCAGTAGATAATAAGCCTAAAGAGGTATTAATAGTATTCCAGCGTAATAATAATTTGATGTTTTCTACAGAGCTTTTGTTAAAAATTTCACTCATAGCTTTAAAGTAATTAGGGTCTGTAACAATCACTTTATCAATATCTGTAACACCAATTCCTTTTAAATGCGCATTCCAATCTATTGCTGGAGCTAGTTTTTGCAGTTCTTTAACTGACATCGGATTGTACATTTTACGAGCATCTCTACGCTCTTCTTTGGTCATCATAGGTTTTGCCAAACTTGCTTCAAAAGATACTACTGTGGCAGCATTCTTTTTTGCAGTCCCTTCATCATCACCAAATTCTTGAAACATTTTTGCTACAAATTCTTCATATTTTTTTAGCTTATCTTTTACTTTCTCATCTACATAATAATCTCTAGACAACCCTAATCCGCCAGCAACCATATAGCCAGCATTCATACTGCTGTTTTTCAAATCGTTAAAAACACCAAAACCATAGAAACCACCACCTCCATAAGGAGCCATATTGGTAATATAGTTTTCGACATCTTTTTTGGTTGCTATTTCATCAACTTTTGCTAAAAAAGGTTTTACGGGTTCTTTTCCTTGTTTATTTCTAGACACCGTATCCATAATACTTTCATAATAGTTTACGGCTTTTTCTTGGTCGGAATCAATTTCATTTCCTTGAGCGTCTTTTACTTTCGGAAAATCTCTTTCTTCTATGGCTTTGTTAAGAATGTTTAATACATCTGCGTCTGTTTTTTTACGAAGTTGATTAAAACCTCCCCAAGAAGTTTGATCGTCTGGAATTTCAGTTTTGTCAATCCAAGCTCCGTTTACGTGTCTAAAGAAATCATCCGTAGGTTTTACGGAAGTATCCATATTTTCTAATACAATACCTGCTACTTTTTCTTCAGGTTTGTCTTGCTTGCAAGCTACAATTCCCAAAGAAGCAATTGTTGCTACAAAGAGTACTTTTTTAATTGTTTTCATTATTTATTATTTGTGTTAAATGATTTGATTGATTAGTGTTTATATTTATTAAACGTTACAGTTTTTACTGAAAAAAATTATGATTTTATTTTTTCTTTTGGTGGATTTGGCAATTGGTCATAACCCATATTAAACAGCGTAAACCCAAAAATATCTGAATATTGCTCAATGGTTTTAGCAACTGGCGTTCCTGCTCCGTGACCTGCGTTGGTTTCTATTCTAATGATTACTGGATTTTTGCCAGCTTGTTTGTCTTGCAATTCTGCTGCAAATTTAAAACTGTGTGCGGGCACCACTCTATCATCATGATCACCTGTGGTTACTAAAGTTGCAGGATATTTTGTTCCTTTTTTTACATTATGAACGGGTGAATATCCTTTTAAATAATCAAACATTTCTTTATTATCATCTGCTGTTCCATAATCATAAGCCCAACCTGCACCTGCGGTAAAGGTATGGTAACGCAACATATCTAGAACACCTACTGCGGGTAAGGCAACTTTCATTAATTCTGGTCTTTGAGTCATCGTTGCTCCTACTAACAATCCTCCGTTAGAACCTCCACGAATGGCTAAATATTCTGAAGAAGTATAGTTTTCTTTAATTAGATATTCTGCAGCGGTAATAAAATCGTCAAACACATTTTGCTTTTGCATTTTGGTTCCTGCTTTGTGCCATTTTTTACCATATTCACCACCGCCACGTAAATTAGGAACGGCATATACGCCACCTTGCTCCATCCAAACGGCATTTGTAATACTAAAACTTGGCGTTAAACTAATATTGAATCCACCATAACCATATAAAATAGTTGGGTTTTTTCCATTGAGTGCTACACCTTTTTTATGGGTAATAATCATAGGAACCTTGGTGCCGTCTTTTGATGTATAAAACACTTGCTTGCTTTCGTAATCATCTGAATTAAAATCTATGGACGGTTTCCAATAGGGTGTATAAGTGCCGTCTTTTGGATTGAATTTATACGATGAATTTGGCGTATTATAATTGGTAAACGAAAAGTAAAGTTCTTTAGCATCTGTCTTTCCACCAAAACCGCCTGAAGAACCTACTCCTGGTAATTTTACTTCTCGTATTAATTTTCCATCAAAATCATATTGTAATACTTTTGAAACTGCATCTACCATATATTCAGCAAAAAAGTATCCTGCACCTGAATTTAAACTTAACACGTTTTCTGTTTCTGGGATAAAATCTTTCCAATTTTCTAAAGTTGGGTTCGTAGCATCAACGGTAACTACTTTTTTGTTGGGCGCATTTAAGTTGGTTACTAAATATAATTTAGTTCCCCTGTTTTCAGTTACATAGGTATCGCTCTCAAAAGTATTTAAAATGGTTATTAACTTACTATTTGGTTTTGATAAATCTTTGATAAACAGTTTGTTTCCTGAAGTTGAGGTAGATGCCGTAATGATTAAATATTGATTATCTTCTGTTAAATATCCACCCACATATCTGTGTTTTTCTGATGACTTTTCACCAAAAATAACAACATCTTCTTTTTGTGATGTCCCTAATTGGTGATAATACAATTTATGCTGGTCTGTTTTTGCAGACAATTCACTTCCTTTAGGTTTGTCGTAACTAGAATAGTAAAATCCATCGTTTTTATACCAAGAAATTCCAGAGAATTTTACATCCACTAGCGTATCTTCTTTAATAGTTTTAGAATCAGCATCTAATACAATAATTTTTCGCCAATCGGAACCTCCTTCAGAAATTGAGTAGGCTACTGTTTTTCCGTTTTTTGAAAAACTTACAGACCCTAAAGAAGTAGTGCCATCTTCAGAAAATGTGTTTGGGTCTAAAAATATTTCTGCTTCTTGATCGTCTTTTTTTCTATACAAAACATAATGATTTTGCAAGCCGTCATTTTTATAAAAATAAGTATAATCGCCCTCTATAAAAGGAGTGCCTACTTTTTCGTAATTCCATAATTCTGACAAACGAGATTTTAATTGCTCTCTGTATGGAATTTTACTTAAATAGTCGAAGGTAACTTCGTTTTCTGCTTTTACCCAATTTTCAGTTTCTTCACTTCTATCATCTTCTAACCATCTGTAATTATCTGTAACAGCCGTTCCAAAAATGGTGTCTATAACAGCTTTTTTAGTGGTTTCTGGGTACTTCACATCAATAGTTCTTTTTTTTACTTCTTCTTTACAGGAAACTAATATTGTACTTGCAAAAAGAATAATCATTAGGTGTTTCTTCATAATTTTAAAATTTGATAAACCTCTCAAAGTTAGTGCAAAAAAAACCTCTTATTACATATAATAAAAGGTTTTAACAAATTTTAACGTTTTGTTAATTGAATAAAAGATTTTATTTGGTTTTTTTCTTTTGGATAATCACAACATATCTTGTGGACGGACAGGTGTCTGCCGAATTGGGAATAGGTTCTAAAGAATGAGCATCATAGAGCTTTGCTTCACTGCCAAAAGCTTCTTCAAAATAGATTCTAATTCTGTGTAATGGCGGTAAAAAACGTTTGTGTTTGCCTGCATAATTTACAATCATTTGCTCGTTTGAAAAATCGATATTCGTAATTTCAGCTTGCTGAAAAACTTTCCCGTCTTCCTCAATTAATTTTGGTGTGCGTAAAGAAACTATTTTTTTATTCTTCGAAAACATTACGTTAGGATACCATCGAATATGATCTGGTGTAATAAAATCGCCCAAAAACCAACCTCCTTCTTTTATAATACTAGCTGTCTTTTTTATGGCAGCCTCCAGTTGAGCATGATCCAAGTAATGAAAAACATTTAAGCCACTATAGGCAATGTCCCAAACTCGAATTTCTGGGTCTAGTTGTAGCACATCGCCCACATCTGCCTGTATTCTTTTTCTGGCTTCCTCCACCATAGCTTCAGAAATATCTATTCCATAAAGATTGTTGTGCTGCACGCCCAATTTTTCTAACATATATTGTTCAATAAGTCCAGTACCAACACCTAATGAAATGATTGATTTAGAGGATATATCTTCAACAAAATTTTCTTTAAAAAAGGTCAAATAATTTGCCATAAAACTATCTAGCATTGGCTGACAAATCAAAGCGTCATACATTTCGGCATATTGATGAAAATCGTCTTTACTATTGGTGTCGCCTTGCAAATCATCTTGCAATTTTGAGGCTTCAATGAGTTCATTGTTTAAATTTTTCCAATATATGGAATTTTCAATATGACTTTTATCATTGGTGTACTTCTGAAGTTCTAAAAGAAGATTTGGCAATTGCTTGGAAGAAAACGTTTTTTCTAGTACCTCATTAAGTTTATGATTTTTTTGATTTGTTTCTTCTTTAATTTTCAATAACCTCCGTGAATATTCTACTAGATGTCTTAATTGGGTAGCAAAGTCGGATGTTATTCCTGCTTCAATTGAATTTACTTCAGCTTCAGGCAATCCAAAAAATACGCCTCCATCTACTCGTTGGATATTGCCATGTTCCAAATCAAAAATTCTTGCATCTCCAGTAATATTTTCAGTTTCGTGGTTTGTACCATACACGTGAAGGCTCACAAAAAATTGGTCGCTGGTAGGATTTCCCATTTGATGTATTAGGGAGTTACTTACTCCTAAAACTTTTTTAGGGGCAACTTTCCATCTGGCAAGCGTAGAAAGGTGATCGTCCTCTAGCCGAAAAGTGGCGTGTTCTGCGGGGCCAAAAATTTGTACAGCTCCCCATTTGGTTTGACCGTGGTCGTGAATGGCTGAAAAATCGCCTGGTCGCCAAGACATTACCATAAGTTCAAAATTGTCGCCTTGGTAAATTAATTTTCTTCCGTAGCTATCCGCTCGTGGGTGGTCAAAATCTTCCCAGTTTTTTAAATCTTCTGCTTGAACATTTGCATTTTTAATAATTCGAACAATAGCAGATGGGTTTAAGTTTTTTTCTTCTTTGAGGTTGTGAATAACTCCTTTTAATGAATTTGCTATTTTTGGATTTTCTGTAATAATCATAAAAATTAAATTTGGTTTTAAATCGTTTATGAAACGAAAAAATTACGGAACAATATACTAACAAAAAAAGATATAAACTCAACTGAGCGATTATTTTCTGTGAATAATGGATTTAAAACCAGTGTTTTATTACTAAATATTTTATGAGATTACACCTTTCAAGTTTTCAAAACCTAAAAGGTGAATTGCTGATAATGAATTGATTACACGAATTTGAATCAAAGACAAGTATTTTTTGTCATATACTGATTTTAAAGAAACCATGCTAGTATTATTTTTTTGTTATGTAGGTTTAGAGCATTTATCTATCATTGAACACTATAAAAAATTTTAGGTTTTGAGTTTTTAATGATTATGATTGTGTTCTTCTTCAATTCCTTTTTTATATACATTGATGGTTTGTTTCCTATAATTAAGAACATACAACTTTTCATCTTTTAGCAAAACATCTGTAGGTTTTTCTATGTTTTTAGAAATTTCTTGTTGTAAATGTCCTTCCAAATCAAAAACCAATACCCTATCATTTTCAAAATCAGTAACAAAAAGACTGCTTTCTGAAACAAAAATTCCCGTAGCAGCATTCATTTTTTCATTCTTTCCAATAACTTTTAAAAATTTTCCTTTTTTATCAAAAACCTGCACCCTATTATTATAGGCATCTGCCACCCAAATTTTATGGCTAGTGATTTGTACATCTGTTGGGTAATAAAAATCGCCCTCATTTTTTCCTTCCTTTCCAAAAGAAGTCCATAAATTTCCATCAAAAAATAAAATTCTATGATTGTAGAAATCTGCGATGGCTTTTTCATTTTTAAAGACAGAAAAACCTGCTGGTGCATCTAAACTATCCGATAGTTGTAAAATACTTTTTGTGTTGTTTTCTACAATTCTAATAAAGTCAGAACCATATTCTGGAACAAATAATTGAGTTGCATTAGCAGCAATATGCATAGGTCTTTCCAAACCATTAATAGTATCTAAAATAGTTCCTTCGTCGTCTATCTGCACCAATCTATTATGATCTCCGTCAGACAGCCAAATGTTGTTTTTTTGAATGGCAATTCCAATGGGATTGACTCCTTCAACTTTTATTTCTTTGGATAAAACCCATTTTTTAGAGGTTTCTTCTTTGCACGATGTCAATAAAATTATTGATAGTATAATATATCCTATAGTTTTCATCTTAATTAATTCTTTGGTATAAACAGCATCCTGGTAAGCTATTATATGTTGCTGAAGTTGCTTTGAAATCTTTAGTGTCATGACCTGCTTTTGCAATTGCTTTTTCCACTTCTTTTTGTGAAGTAATCTTTGAGTCGAATTGCAATTTCATCAGTTTGGTATCTTTGTCCCACGCGGCAGAAATAACACCTTCCACATCTTTAGCGGCTTTTTCTATTCTTGCTTCACACATTCCGCAATTTCCTCCTATTGTAAAAGATACATCTTCAACTTTACTGTTTTCACTAACTATTGTTTCCTGAACTTTAGACGTTTCTATCTCTCCATTTGCTCTTATAATTTCTGAAGTGATGGGTGTATATCCTGCTTTTTCTACTTGTTTGTGAACGGTTTCTAAAGCCAGATTTTTATCGGACGGATATTGAAATGTGAAAACTCCTGTTTCTATATCAATTCTTACTTTTTTAATGCCTTTAAATTCTTTGAACTTTTTTTCTAGTCCAAATGCGCAAAACGGACAGCCTAAACCATCTACTTGAACTTTAAATTGATCTACTTTTTTTGACTGTGCTTTTGTTTCTGTTGTAGCAAATCCTAGTATTAGAAAAGCTATGATGGTGATTATTTTTTTCATGTTTTAAAATTTTTTAATTTGTTAAAATATATAACGAGTTCCTAGAAAAATACTATAATTTTCTTTTCTAGCCTCGGGTATATTGTTTTGAATTAATGGGATTTGAACGGCCACTTCCCATGTAAACTGTTTTCTTGCATACTGAATTCCTTGGGCAAATAGCAATGAATATTCTTCTAATTGAGGTTTATATAAATTGCTATATTCAAAATATAAATTCAATTGATTTACAGGATATGTTGGTTTTAAGAGGGGCAAACCAAAACCTAGTTTGTATCTAAATTCATCAAAATCTCCGTTGGCAACTATATTGTAGCCTATTTCATTAGAAATTCCGTATTTTAGAGATTCAAAGCCAGCAACAACACCAAAATAACTTTGGTATTTATTTGTACTCATTTCTTCTATGCCTAGTTCCTTTCCTGTTGGAAGAATCTGTAAAGTTTTGGCAACCATTCTAAACGTTTTTCCTGTGTTATCTTTTCTATAAAACTGATACTTTCCTAGAAGGTTTACATCTCCAAAAGTGCTTCCCGATGTTCCAAATCCGTCTTTAAAATCGTAGTGTACATAAGGAATATGAACAGCAACTAGCATGTTTGACGTTAGTAAATAATGGAACATAACTGGCATATATACAAATGTTCCTTCATTTGTATTTCTAATTTCCGTAAGTGTTTTTACAATATAACTTCCTCCACCTAACATAATAGGTTTGTCTGTTGTAATTGGTGGTCCTTGTGCCACAAGTGTACTCACAAAAAAGAAAGTGATGGGCAAAAATATTTTAAATTTCATTTTTATCATTATTCATTAAACAATTATTTTATAACCTTAATGTAGTATGGAAATAAAAATTGTTTATATGATAAAAACCTCTTGAAGAACCTGAATATCTTTTATAATATCTGGTGGATAGTATTTCTTCTGTTCAATTTTTTTCTTCGAAAAAACCTTATATAAGTCATTATAAGAAAGAAGAAATGAAAGAAAGAATTGTTGATTTTTAATATCAAATTTGATGTTTGAACTTAACTGTAATGTATCTTGTCCTTCAATTTTATAAACTTCGTCTTTACAACAGTTTTTATCAACATTGGCTAAATCCATTTTCATTCCACATCTTTCAGCTTTTCCAAGATAAGAAACGTCCACTAAAAAATCGCCACAATAATGCTTTTCTACCGTAAAAGAAAATGTAGAAAAAAGGACTAAAAAGGCTAGTGCACTAGCTGCTATTTTTGTAAAAAAATGTTTCATTAAGTACACAAATTTACAATAAGTAAATTAAAATTTTATAAAATAGTTTTATAAATTTCATTTAAAATTAAAAATCGTTTTATTTTTACACTTTGACAAGTTCGGTGTAAACTTCTTTACTAACAAGTATAGTAAGATATTTAACGTTTTGAACTTTTAATTATGCAACTTTATAAACTAAATAGATAATGGCAAAAAAATCAATTTTAACTAAAAAATCACTTGACTTCTTAGAAAAATATTTAAACAATGCTGCACCTACAGGCTATGAATGGGAAGGTCAAAAAATTTGGATGGACTATCTAAAACCTTATGTAGATAATTTTATTACAGACACTTATGGAACTGCTGTTGGGGTTATCAACCCAAAAGCCAAATACAAAGTAGTGATAGAAGGACATGCAGATGAAATTTCTTGGTATGTAAATTATATTTCTGATAATGGTTTAATCTATGTGATTAGAAATGGTGGAAGCGATCATCAAATTGCGCCCAGTAAGGTCGTCAATATTCATACTAAAAATGGCATTGTAAAAGGTGTTTTTGGTTGGCCAGCAATACATACTAGAGATAAAGGTAAGGAAGAAGCCCCAAAAATAGATAATATTTTTATTGATGTGGGTTGCGCCACCAAAGATGAAGTCGAAAAAATGGGCGTTCATGTGGGTTGCGTCATTACCTATCCTGATGAGTTTCATATTTTAAATGACGATAAATTTGTTTGCAGAGCTTTAGATAACAGAATGGGTGGATTTATGATTGCTGAAGTGGCGCGTCTTTTAAAAGAAAATAAAAAAGAGTTGCCTTTTGGTTTATATATTACCAATTCTGTGCAAGAGGAAATAGGTCTTCGTGGTGCAGAAATGATTACCAATACCATACAACCCAATGTGGCTATCGTTACCGATGTTACTCATGATACCACTACCCCTATGATTGACAAGAAAAAAGCGGGTCATACAGAAATTGGCAAAGGGCCAGTTGTGGCGTATGCTCCTGCCGTACAGCAAAAATTACGTGATTTAATTACGGAGACTGCTGAAGCCAAAAAAATTCCTTTTCAGCGTTCTGCACTCTCTAGAGCCACAGGTACCGATACTGACGCTTTTGCCTATAGCAATGGTGGTGTTGCCTCTGCATTGATTTCACTTCCGCTACGTTATATGCATACCACTGTAGAAATGGTACATAGAGAAGATGTTGAAAGCGTAATTAAAATGATTTACGAAACTTTATTAAACATTAAAGGCGGAGAAACTTTTTCTTATTTTGAATAAAGGATTTATTAGAGTATTTAAGTTTACCACATACTTGCCTGTTGGCAAGTATGTGGTAAGTGGTTATAAAAAAACGTCAATGGTAATGAATCTTTATTCTGTAAATCTCTGAATTGCTTTCGGTGAAATAAACTTCTTATTATTTATCCTCTTACACCAAAACGTCTATTTTTTGGGTATTTTAATTTCGTATAATTTTCTACTTTTATTATTTAATTTATTCTCTCTTAACCAAGGATTGTACAATTTTAATTCTTTATAAGTAATTCCAAATCTCTTGGCAAATGATGCAATATTGCTAATTGGGGTATCTACTTGAACGGTTCTTGTATCAGATAGTGTATATAAATCTTCTTGGTCAAAAACAAAACCGTATTTTTTTGGGTTGGTTATCACCTCTTTTAAAGCAACAATTCTAAAGACATAACGCTCCGTTTCATCTGGCAACAAAGCGTCATAATAATCAGTAACTTGTTGAGTATTTAACCTTTCACTAATTCTACCACTTCCTGCGTTGTATGCAGCAGCAGCCAAGGTCCAAGAACCAAATTTGTTTTTGGCATTCTTTAAATATACAGCAGCAGCTTTGGTTGATTTTTCTATATGATAACGCTCATCTACATTTTTATTTACTTCAAGATTATATTTCTTTTCTTTGGCCGTACTTGGTAAAAAATGCCAAAGACCCGAAGCTCTTGCAGTAGAAGGATTGTCTATCAACAAACCACTTTCTGCAACAGCCAAAAATTTAAAATCGTCTGGCAAACCATATTTTTTTAGCAAAGGTTCTAAAATAGGAAAGTATTTATTAGCTCTTTTTATCAATAGCAAACCATTAGATTGCCAATAAGTATTTACCAATAATTCTCTATCCATTCGCTCTCGAATGCCTGCTCTTTCTATGGGAACTCTTTCGCCTGCAAAATTCAAGTCTTTAGGAAGTTTTAAAGCTTTTACTTTATAATTCTTATGCGTATTCGATTCTGGATCTGGGTCTGTTTGTATATCCTTTTTGTGTATTCCATTCATAAAGAAAAGCATTACAATGGCAATACTCAAAAAAGATAAGAAGCGTAGATATTTGTTCATAACTTAATAATTTATATAAAGGTATAAAATTGATTTGATTTTAACAAGTTATAATTTGGTTAGATTTTTTTTAATGTTTACGAGGGCTTGTAAAATCTACAAAATTCTTATTCAAAAAGTTTTTAAATTTCTTATGAACCACTTTCTGTAAACATTTTATATTTGTTACAATTCTCAAAGAATTTGAAAAAACATATTCGAAGAAAGTTTTTCAACTTTGAAAATTTTGGATTTATGTTGTTTATAGTGGTAGCATAAAAGGTTTAAAAAAAAGCAATGCTTATCCAGAACTTTGCTCTGTGTTTGCTACTATGTTTTTCTAGCCGTCTTGTTTGTCTCCCTGCAAAGAGTCTTACGTAAAGAAGATTATAGTTATATGAGATTCGAAAAGACAAAATAGTATGGAAAAAATAAGTTTTAAATGATTTATCCATTGCAAATAGTATACTCAAAATTTCACAACAATAAAAAAACATTAAAAACTTAACAAATGTTATTAAAACTTTCTATTGATACAATAATTCAAAAGATAATAAATGAAGAAATTTTTGAGGCAGTTTCAAGTGATTATTCTTTTAGTATAAAAATTGATAAATATGTGCCGTATGTTTGCGGGGCGGTACACGACGGACATCAATTTAGAAAAGAACTTTGGGAGTTTTGTATTCATACCGAATATGAACGTTGGTTTGAAGAAGACCCAGCGACCAAAGAAATGGTAAAATCACATCCCATTGTACTAGCAGGAATGGACTCCCGTTTTGAATATGATTTGAATCGTGCGCCTGAAACAGCTATTTATGATGATGCTTGGGGTAAAAAACTATGGCGCAATCCATTACCAAAAAATCAACGAGAAAAAAGTTTACAAAAACATGCAAATTTTTATAAGGTAGTACATACATTGCTATCAAAACTAGAAGAAAAATTTGGTGTTTGTATTGTTTATGATATGCATTCTTATAATTGGAAACGGTGGAGTAGGGAAGTACCCACTTGGAATTTAGGAACTGCAAACATAGACAACCATCGTTTTGAAAAAGAAATAGAATCTTGGAGGGCAATTCTAGAAAAAACGCCTTTGCCAAACAATATACAATCAACATCAAAAATTAATGACACTTTTCAAGGAAACGGATATTTTTTAAAACACATTACTCAAAATTTTGATAATACGCTTGTATTGGCAACAGAAATTTCAAAAATTTACTGTGATGAATTATCGCAAATTTTATTTCCAGAAATAATTGATGCCGTAGAAAAATACCTTAAAGTTGAATTAAAAAAGCACGCAGAAAGTTTTTATGCAAATCATAAATTGTAATTTTGTGCAATAATTTAGTATGAATTATTTTAAGGTATTGAAAAAAGAATATGAGTAATACTTCAGTAAGTACAAAAACCCTCTTCGAAATTGACGCATACATTGATAGTTTAGTAAAAAAAATTGAACTTTTAAGCTATGTAAACCCGATAAATATAGAAGAAGAAAAGCGTCGTTTTTTTGCTTCTAAATATTTAGCAACTCCAGAATTTATTTACCCAGAAATAGATTTTGATAAATTCAAATTGCATAGAGAATTTTTTACACAATCTATAGAGTTTATTGAAGATGAACGTCTTAAGCGTTTATATGAACAGATTATTTATTCCTATTCAGGATTAATACAATGTATAGAAACCATAGGCGAAGGCAAGAAATTTTATTACAATAGCTTGCATTCTTTCGGTACTCCAACAGAGCAAGATGTAGAAAATGCAAAATTTATTTTACATTTTGATTCTGAAAATGAGGATCAAGAAATGTTTCAACCTAGGTATTCTCCAAAAGAAGCTGAACAAATTTTTAGAACCTATGCCAAAAAATATGATTTTTCTTTTAGTATAAATTTTTCATCAAAAATGGCAGCTATTGCTATGGTTTTGAACAATATAAAGGCTTTGATAATTAATAAAAATCATACGTTTTCAGAAATTGAAATGGGTGTTTTATGTAATCACGAAATTGGAGTTCATATAGTAACCACTATGAATGGATTGTTACATCCATTAAAAATATTTTCTCACGGATTTCCAAACAACGAAGAAACCCAAGAAGGGTTGGCTGTTTTTAGTGAATATATGTCAGGAAATTTAACTGTAAAACGTTTAAAAGAATTGGCTTACAGAGTTTTAGCAGTAGATAGTTTAGCAAAAGGATATTCGTTTTCTAAAACATTTAGATTGCTACACACCACCTATGATTTAAATAAAAATAAAGCGTATTATATAACTACACGAGCACATCGTGGAGGTGGATTTACAAAAGACTATTTGTATTTAACAGGCTTAAAAAAAGTATATGATTATTACAAACAAGGAAAAGATTTAGGACTGCTTTTAACAGGAAAAGTTTCTTTAGAATTTGTTGAAGACATACAATATATGATTGAAAATAACTATGCTGTACATCCAAAACATTATACAGATTCTTATCACAAAAACAAAAACACTAACAAAACAGTTGATTTTATTTTAGAGAATTTAAAATAATGTGTATATTTAATTGTTAGGTTTTGGCCTGCTTCTATCAATATCAGATTCTTCTTTTTGGATGACTCATTGTAGATAGAATAACTTTTGTTATACACGAAACTATTAGCGAAACTTCTTAAAATGGATATAGAAAACTTACAACAAGAAATTAATACGATTATAAGTTCTAACGCGTCTAAAGAAAACAAACTACAAACTATTTGTGATGAATTAGAAGCACAAGTTTCTCATTATGATTGGGTTGGTTTTTATTTTAAAAATGGTAACAAAAACGAATTAAAATTAGCACACTATACAGGCGAAGAAACAGAACATACCATTATACCTTATGGAAAAGGAATTTGCGGACAAGTAGCTGTGAGCAACCAAAACTTTGTAGTACAAGATGTTTCTGAACAAGACAATTATATTTCTTGTGGTTGGAAAGTGAAATCGGAAATTGTCATTCCCATTTTTGTAAATAAAGAAAATGTGGGTCAAATAGACATCGATTCGCATACCGCAAATGTTTTTACAAAACAAGATGAAGTTTTGTTAGAATATGTTTGTGAAAAAGTAGCAACGGTTTTGTAATATAAAAGAGCGTTATTTTCTTAATAAATCAACAAGCTATTTTGTCACAATTATTCATTATATTTGTGACAGATTTATTTTAAAAAAATGCCTGTATCAGTTGAAAATACTATAAATAACGCAATATCTAATTATAAGCAGGGAAAAATATTTTTTCCGTCAAACTTTTCAAAATTTGGATCACCTAGTGCTGTAAGACAGGCTCTAAATAGATTAGAAGATAAAGGGAGATTGGTAAGGTTAGCTAGAGGAATTTACCTATACCCAAAAAAAAACGAATTATTAGGAATTCTTCAACCTACTATTGAAGAAATAGCTTTAGCAATTTCTAAAAGAGATAAAGCTAGAATTATTCCAACGGGTATTAATGCACTTAATAAACTAGGATTATCTACTCAAGTTCCAACTAATATGGTTTATTTGACAGATGGCACTCCTAGAACAATCAAAATTGACAATAGAACTATTAAGTTTAAAATAGCTTCTCCTAAATTACTTTCTGTAAAAAACGAAACCAATATATTGATTATTCAGGCACTTAGAGAACTTGGAAAAGAAAATATAGATTCTATAATTATAGATAAAATTAAAAATATCTTAAAAGAAGTCAATCCTAAAGATATAAAATCAGATATGAAACTAGCTCCTGTTTGGATATCTGAAATAATTAAAAGCATCATTGAAAAATAGTATGGAAAAGTGGTTCAATTTAGCTGAAAATGACAGAAAAGAAATCATAAATCAGGTAAGTGCAAAAACGGGTTTACTACCTACTGCAATAGAAAAAGATTGGTGGGTAATGATAGCTCTAAACGCAATTTATAGTTCTGAATATGCTAAACATCTTGTGTTTAAAGGAGGAACTTCATTAAGTAAATCGTATGGCTTAATTGAAAGATTTTCCGAAGATATTGATTTAGCAATAGATAGATCTTTCTTCAAATTTGGCGGAAATTTAAGACCCAAACAGGTTACAAAATTGCGGAAAGTAGCTTGCAAATTTATTGTTGAAGTATTTATAAAAAAATTAGTCGTTATTCTAACTGAAATGGGAGTAAAAGAATTTACTCTAAACCATGTTGATTTCGAGAGGTCAGATACAGATCCGCTTGCAATAGAATTAAATTATAAATCGCTTACTGAAAAAATAGATTATCTCAAACCTAGAATACTAATTGAAATCAGCTCAAGATCATTAAGAAATCCTTTTGAAAACAGAGAATTAGTATCGTTTATCGGAGATAATTATCGAGAATTACCTTTTGTAGATAAGCCAATTATGATACCAACTGTAATGCCTACAAGAACAATTTTAGAAAAAATATTTTTACTTCATGAGGAGTTTCAAAAGCCAAAAGATAGAGAAATTAGAAGTCAAAGAATGACAAGGCATTTATACGATATTTCAAAATTAATGGACACAAAGTATATGGAAGATGCTCTTACAGATAAAGACTTGTACAATACTATTGTGGCACATAGAGAAATGTTGACAAATATTTCTTGGGTTGATTATTCGAAACATGCACCAAAAGATATAAATTTCATTCCTCCAGAAGTAGAAATTTATAAATGGAAAAAAGATTATATGACAATGCAAGAAAGTATGTTTTATGGAGAAACAGAATCTTTTGAAAACCTTATAAAAAAGTTAAAAAAACTGAATGGTAGAATTAATAGTCTAAAATTATAAAATGTAAATTTAGGCTTTGTCAAATCTGATTTTTCCTATAGAAAATTCATTCACATAAAACTACAACAAGTTGTTAATTACTTCTCATTTTTGTTACTATCTTTTTATTGTGCTTCGGTATTGGTTTCACTAAATTTGCGTGCTTAACAACACAACTGTAAATGAGCACTTCAAAAAAAATTACATCCGCATTAATTTCGGTATTTCACAAAGACGGTTTGGCCCCAATTGTACAAAAGCTACATGATTTAAACGTAACTATCTATTCTACTGGAGGTACAGAAAAATTTATTAAAGAATTAGGAATTGATGTTGTTCCTGTGGAAGATGTTACTTCCTATCCGTCTATTTTAGGGGGAAGAGTAAAAACATTGCACCCAAAAGTTTTTGGAGGAATTTTAAACAGACAAGACAACGAAAGTGATGTTGCTGAATTAACGGAATACAACATTCCTCAAATAGATTTGGTGATTGTAGATTTATATCCCTTTGAAAAAACAGTTGCCTCTGGCGCATCCGAACAAGATATTGTAGAAAAAATTGATATTGGCGGTATCTCCTTAATAAGAGCAGCAGCAAAGAATTTTAAAGACACTTTTACGATTTCTTCAATCAATCAATATGAAGAATTTTTATCAATTCTTTCAGAAAATAATGGAGCAACTGAATTATCAGACAGAAAAAAGTTTGCTTCAAAATCATTTCATATTTCTTCGCATTATGATACTGCTATTTTTAATTATTTTAATGAAGACGAAGTTGTTTTTAAAGTAAGCGAAACCAATTCTAAAACCTTACGTTATGGCGAAAACCCACATCAAAAAGGATATTTCTTTGGAAATTTAGACGCCCTATTTGATAAATTGCATGGTAAAGAATTAAGTTACAATAACCTATTAGATGTAGATGCTGCGGTAAATTTAATGGAAGAATTTAAAGGCGAAAAACCAACATTTGCTATTTTAAAACACAACAACGCTTGCGGGTTTGCACAAAGAGAAACCATCCATAAAGCCTATATAGATGCTCTAGCAGGAGATCCTGTTTCTGCATTTGGCGGAATTTTAATTGCCAACACAACCATAGACAAAACAACAGCAGAAGAAATACACAAACTATTTTGTGAAGTTGTCATTGCGCCTTCTTTTACTGATGATGCGTTGGAAGTTTTAAAAGGCAAAAAAAACAGAATTATTTTAATTCAAAAAGAAGTTGAATTGCCAACTCAAATCGTAAGAACAGCCTTAAACGGTTTGTTGGTGCAAGACAAAGATACTAAAACAGATCAAGTAGAAGATTTGAGTTATGCAACCAATGAAAAACCTTCAGAAAGTGAATTAGAAGATTTAATTTTTGCTTCTAAACTATGCAAACACACAAAATCGAACACCATTGTTTTAGTAAAAAATAAACAATTATGTGCTAGCGGAACTGGGCAAACGAGTAGGGTAGATGCGCTACACCAAGCCATAGAAAAAGCCAAAAAATTTCAGTTTGATTTACACGGTTCAGTCATGGCAAGCGATGCTTTTTTCCCGTTTCCAGACTGTGTGGAAATTGCAGATAAGGCAGGTATAAAAAGTATTATTCAACCAGGAGGTTCTATTAAAGACCAATTAAGTATAGACTACTGTAATTCAAATAGTTTGTCTATGGTGATGACTGGAATTAGACATTTTAAACATTAATGATTTAATTGTAAATTTACAAGGAAAAATTTACTAATTTTGTAAGAATCTAGAAGTACACGACAAAAAACAATAGTAATATATAATTTATTCTTTTAAAATCAAACCTTTAAACTCAAATGTTTTGAGACCTTTCAGGTTTTTAAAACCTGAAAGGTCTTCAATAAAAGGATTATGTAGTTTGAAATCAATTATTTACCTTTTGTCATAAATAATAAAAAGAATGCATCAAAAAAAAATAACAAAATAGTTCTATGGGCTTTTTCGATTTTATGACAGAGGAAATTGCGATTGATTTAGGCACCGCAAATACATTAATAATCCATAAAGGAAAAGTGGTTATAGACAGTCCTTCTATTGTCGCTAGAGATAGAATGACAGGAAAAATAATTGCTATTGGGAAAGAAGCGAATTTGATGCAAGGAAAAACGCATGAAAATATTAAAACCATTAGACCTTTAAAAGATGGTGTGATTGCAGATTTTCAAGCATCAGAAGAAATGATAAAAGAATTTGTAAAAAAAATTCCTTCTATCAAAAAGAAATTATTTCCACCAGCTTTACGAATGATAATTTGCATTCCTTCTGGAATTACAGAAGTAGAAAAACGTGCTGTACAAGATTCTGCGCGACACATGAATGCCAAAGAAATCTATTTGATTTACGAACCTATGGCGGCAGCTATTGGTGTGGGAATAGATATTATGGAACCTAAAGGAAATATGATTATTGACATAGGTGGTGGTACTACCGAGATTGCTGTCATTGCCCTGTCGGGTATCATTTGTGATAAATCTGTAAAAGTTGCAGGAGATTTATTTACCAATGATATTATGTATTATATGCGTACACAGCACAATTTGCATATTGGAGAAAGAAGTGCTGAAAAAGTTAAAATTAAAGTAGGTGCTGCTACAGAAGATTTAGAGAATCCGCCAGAAGATATATTGGTACAAGGTAGAGATTTATTAAGCGGAAAACCAAAACAAGTTCAAATTTCATATAAAGAAATTGCAAAAGCCTTAGACAAATCTATCTTAAGAATAGAAGATGCTATGATGGAAACACTGTCTAAAACCCCACCAGAATTAGCTGCGGATATTTACAATACAGGAATTTACTTGGCAGGAGGTGGCTCTATGCTACGTGGTTTAGACAAACGTTTGTCTAGAAAAACAGATTTACCCGTCTATGTAGTTGAAGATCCTTTGCGTGCTGTGGTTCGTGGAACTGGAATTGCCTTAAAAGAACTTAATAAATACAAAAGTCTTTTAATGAAATAATAGCGGGCTTTAAACTATGCAGCAAATAATATTTTTTATTCAGAGGTATAAATATTTTCTGTTTTTTTTGTTCCTAGAATGTATTGCAATTGCCCTAACGCTTAATAATCTCAATTTTCATAAAAGCAAATTTGTAAATTCTGCAAATGCTATAACAGGCAGTCTATATTCAAAAGCTACAAACATTTCTAATTATTTTCATTTAAGAGAGGAAAACAACCAACTTTTGGATGAAAATATACGATTAAGAAACCAACTACAAAAACTAACTTTAGGTCAAGATGCTATTACTGAAATAGAAGTGATAGACTCGGTTTTATATTCCCAAAAATATACTAATATCAGTGCAAGAATAGAAAAAAACAACTACACCAATGAGTTTAATTTTCTATTAATTAATAAAGGAAAAAAACAAGAAGTTCTGCCCGAAATGGCGGTAATCAATAGCAAAGGTATTATAGGAATTGTTGATAATGTTTCTAATAATTATGGGAGAGTTCAATCCATTTTAAACAGAAATAGTAAAATTAATGCACGTCTAAAAAATAGTTTTTATTACGGTACGTTAACTTGGGATGGGAAAGACTATAATACTGTTCAGCTTACAGACATTCCTAGGCAAGCAGCTTTGCAAGTGGGAGATACTATTGAAACGGGAGGAAAATCAACCATTTTTCCTGAAGGGATTTTAATAGGAACTGTTTCTAAAATATCCCAAAGAAATACTGTAAACAATAAATTGGATGTAAAACTATTTAACGATATGAGCAATTTAGGATATGTTTATGTGGTTAAAAATTTTCATAAACTAGAAATAAGAACTTTAGAAAATTCTGAAAATGAATAATAATTTGTACTTTATTTTCTTGTTTATTTTTTTAGTTTTATTGCAAGTTTTTGTATTGAGTAATATTCATTTTTTAGGATATATAAACCCTTATTTATACATTTCTTTTATTTTCTTTTTTCCACTGCAAGAAAATAGAATTCCTTTTTTAACCTACGCTTTCCTACTCGGTTTATGCGTTGATTTTTTTTTAGATTCTGGCGGTATTCATGCCTTTGCAACACTTTTTATAGGATATATTCGCTTATTTTATGTGAAGTTATTTTTCAAAAAGTCAATTGCAGACTTTCCTTTCTTTACATTAAAACTCGAATCATTCGGAAAAGTGTTTAATTTTGTAGTAACTTTAACTGTCATACATCATTTTATCTTGTTTTCTTTCACTAATTTTAGCTTTCAAAATATGTCAGAAGTACTATTAAATACACTTTTTTCTACTATTTTTACGCTACTTTTATTTTTCACGGGGTCTTATATTTTTGTTAAAAGAGGATAATGCAAAGAAGTTTACTACTTTATTTTTTAATTACGCTTGTTGGTTTTGTATATATTGGAAGATTGTTTCAATTGCAAATAGTGAGAGGAGCAGGATACGACCCTATGAGAAACTCTGCGGTAAAAATAGAGTATAACTACCCTGAACGTGGATTTATTTATGATAGAAACGGAACACTTTTAGTAGCCAACGAACTTTCTTATGATGTGATGATTCAGCCGAATAAGGTTGGTTCATTAGATACTTTAGAATTTTGTAGCCTCTTAAAAATTGACAAAAAAAGTTTTATCAAACGTTATAAAAGAGCCGAAAGATATGCTTCTTACCTTCCTTCCGTTTTTTTAAAACAACTGGCAAAAGAAGATTTTGCTTTCTTACAAGAAAAACTAAATAAGTATAAAGGATTTTATATTCAGAAAAGAATTATTAGAAATTATCCTTTTACATCTGCTGCCAATGTATTAGGATACCTCAGCGAAGTAAATGAGGAAACTACAAAAAAAAGCATTCAGTATCAACAAGGAGAATTAATAGGAAAAGCAGGTGTAGAAAAACAATATGAACAATTTTTAAGAGGGAAAAAAGGGAAAAAATATTTGCAAAGAAACAATCTAAACAAGGTGATTGGTTCCTACAAAAAAGGAAGTTTTGATACACTTCCAGAAAACGGAAAAGACATAACACTAACCATAGATATTGTGTTACAACAATATGCAGAAAAATTGATGAAAGGAAAACGTGGCGGAATTATTGCCATAGAACCTTCTTCAGGAGAAATTCTTGCCCTAGTTACAGCTCCGTCTTATGACCCCAATAGAATGGTGGGCAGAAAACGATCAAAAAACTCAGTGATGCTGTTTAATGATTCGATAAACAAACCCATGTTTGATAGGGGTTTAAAAGCAGTTTATGCACCAGGTTCCCCATTTAAAATGGTCAACGGACTTATTGGATTGCAAGAAGGTGTTATAGATACCCGAACTTATTTTTATTGTCAAGGAGGTTATCAATATGGAACAAGAAGAAGGGATTTTATGAGATGCCATTGCGGAATTTATAGTTGGCCTGTTCGTTTGGAAGCTGCTATTTCAAGATCTTGCAACACCTATTTTTCTAATACTTATAGACGGATTATAGAAAAAAATAACAATGCTAAAGAAGGCGTAGATACTTGGAGCAAACATGTAAAAAGTTTTGGTTTGGGCAATTATTTAGGCTATGATTTGCCAGAAGGAAGCACAGGATTAATTCCGAATGGAAAATATTATAGTGACAGAATTACATATAGGTGGAACGGATCTACTATTATTTCTAATGCTATTGGTCAAGGAGAAGTTTTAACAACGCCTATTCAATTGGCAAATGTTACAGCTGCAATTGCCAATAAAGGATTTTTCTTTACCCCACATATTGTAAAAAAAATAGATAAAAATCCCATAGATAATCCCAATTATACAGTTGCCAAAAAAACAACTATTGATAAAGAGCATTTTGCTCCAGTGATTGAAGCAATGCACCGAGTTTTTAAAAAAGGAGGAACAGGGCAGTATCACCAAGTGGAAGGAATAGATATTTGTGGAAAAACGGGAACTGTTGAAAATTTTACACGAGTTAATGGAAAAAAACAACAGCTTCCAGATCATTCTATTTTGGTAGCCTTTGCGCCAAAAGAAAATCCAAAAATTGCACTAGCAGTGTTTGTAGAAAATGGCGGATATGGTTCTAAAATAGCAGCACCCATCACAAGTTTATTAATAGAGAAATACTTAAAAGGAAGTGTAGAGAGAACTTGGACTGAAAAAAAGATGCTGACATTGAGTTTGCAAGATATTTATGATAAACAAATCTCTAAACAGGTAGAAATTGCGTCAGGAACGAAATAATATTTTTTATGGAATAGACTGGATTTTAGTCGTTCTGTTTTTAATTCTAGTAAGTTTTGGATGGTTAAATATCTATGCGGCTTCAAAAACCGATGCGAATTATGAAATTTTAGATTTTTCAACAAAGTATGGAAAACAATTACTTTGGATTGCTTTAAGCATTCCCTTAATAATCGGTGTTCTTTTTTTTAACGCTAAATTTTACGAACGCTTTTCAGGAATTTTATACCTCATTTCCTTACTATCTCTAGTGCTTTTATTTCCTTTAGGAAAAGAAATAAATGGCGCAACATCTTGGTTTAGTTTTGGAGGAATGAATTTACAACCATCAGAGTTTGTAAAAACATTTACGGCGTTAGCAATAGCAAAACTATTAAGCGATAGACAGTATAATTTTAGATTTATTAAAAACCAGTTGAAGGCATTTGCTATTATTTTTGTACCTGCTTTATTAATAGCTTTACAACCAGATATCGGTTCAATGATTATTTATTTGTCATTTTTCTTTGTTTTAAATCGGGAAGGATTGACCTACAATTATATTTTATTAGGATTTGGTTTTACATTATTATTTATTTTAACCATTTTATTTCGTGAAAAATGGATGATTATCGGGTCATTTCTAATAACTTCACTTTTAGTTTTTTATAGTACGCATAGAGGAGGAAAAAATTTTTTACGCTTTAACTGGCACAAAATAATTGCTATTTATGTAATACTTGTAATATTTATTTTAGGAACAGGTTATATTTATGATAATGTTTTTAAGCAACACCATAGAGATCGTTTTGAAGTTTTATTGAGGTTAAAAGTTGATCATCAAAATGTTGGTTACAATTCACATCAGTCAGAAATAACCATTAGTTCTGGAGGGTTTGCAGGAAAAGGTTTTTTAGAAGGCGAAATTACTCAAGGTAAATTTGTGCCAGAACAACATACTGATTATATTTTTAGTACTGTAGCAGAAGAATGGGGTTTTGTAGGAAGTACTTTGGTGATTATTGCATTCATATTTTTATTGTTTAGAATAATTTATCTGTCTGATAAACAGACTAATAAATTCGGAAGAATCTATGGCTATGGAGTTGCTTCTGTGCTACTTTCTCATATTGTTATCAATATAGGAATGGTTATAGGGCTACTACCAACTATCGGAATTCCATTACCATTTTTTAGTTATGGCGGTTCTTCCCTTTGGGGATTTACTATTTTACTTTTTATTTTTATTCGATTAGATGCACATAAAAGCTATGATTTGTAACAAGGGAGCATGCTCCCTTGCAATAGAACATGCTTCCTTGCAATAAAAAATGATTTACTTTTTAGCTAATAAATCTCTAATTTCTGCTAATAATTCTTCTTGACTTGGTCCTGAAGGTGCTGGTGCTTCTTCTTGTTTCTTTTTCATCTTATTGTAAGATCTTATAATCATAAACATTACAAAACCAACAATAATCAAATTGATAATAGTATCTATCCACGCACCATATAAAATAGCATTTTCTGGAGTTGTTATTTTTCCTGTTGCATCTACAACTGCTTCTGACAAAATATATTTTTTATCTGCAAGACTAACACCGCCTGTAAACATACCAACAATTGGCATTACAATATTACTTACAAAACCTTTTACAACAGCCCCAATTGCACCTGCCATAATTACGGCTACGGCAAACTCTATGACGTTTCCTCCAGTAATAAATTCTTTAAATTCTTTTAACATTTTTACTTGATTTTAATTCGTTAATAAAGGCTAAAGTACTAAAGATTATTGTTTTAGTACTTTCTTAACTCGTTGAGAAATCGCAGTTAAGGTTTCATAAGGAATGGTTTCGGCAGCATCAGCAATATGTTGTATCATTTTTTGATGATTAAAGATAATCACTTGATCACCTTCTTTACAATCAATTTTAGTAACATCTACCATAATCATATCCATACAAACATTGCCAATAATTTTTGCTTTTTGATTGTTTATGATCACAAAACCTTTTTTATTTCCTAATTTTCTTGAGATGCCATCTGCATGACCTATAGGAATGGTAGCGGTTTTTGTAGGTCTTTTTGCTACAAAAGCTCTATTATAGCCAACAGTTTCGCCAGGCTCTATCAAATGAAGTTGAGAAATAATGGATGTTAAATTATGGGTGTTTTTTAATTGTGCCGTTTCTTCAGCATCATTGCCAAAACCATACAAACCAATGCCAATTCTTACCATTTCAAATTGTGCTTTTGGGTAATTAATAACGCCAGAAGTATTTAAAATATGTAACATAGGTTTATAGCCTAAATGCGTATATATTTGTTGTACAATGTATGCAAAGTTGTTCATCTGATTTACAGTAAACTCCTCTTCTTCAGCATCTTCACTCGCCGCTAAATGAGAGAAAACTGATTGAACTTTTATATGGTTAGATGTTTTTAAATCGCTTATTATTTTAGGAATGTCTGTATGCCAAAAACCAAGTCTGTTTAATCCCGTATTGAACTTTATATGAATGGGGTAATTCATCAAAACAAACTCATCTGCAAGTTTTAAAAAAATGTTGAGAATTTTAAAATTATAAAGATTGGGTTCTAATCGATATTTTATAATATCTTCTAAATTAGGTATTTGCGGATGCAACACTAAAATCGGTGTTTTTATGTTTGCCTCACGCAAAGCAATACCTTCATTCGCATAAGCAACTGCAAAATAATCTACTTTGTCTTCTAAAAATTTTGCAACGAGTACCCCATCACTTCCATAACCAAACGCTTTTACCACAGCCATAATTTTAGTATTGGGCTGTAATTTTTGCTTAAAATAATTGAGGTTATGCAACAAGGCATTTCCATCAATTTCTAAAACAGTTACGTGGTTATTCATGTTTATTTTGAATTAATCCGTGATTGAAAAAGTTTTTATAAAATAACTTTCCTAAAATTAATTATATTTTGATGATGATGATTAATTTTATAGGCATACGGATAACCAAAAGGATATAAAGGTTTATTGTTTTGTAGCAATGCAATGGTTCCAACAAATTCAAAACCAATATCTTGCATTAATTTAACAACATCACTTTGTACACAAACTTCTTTTTTATTTACAGTAAAATCACTTATTACAATCGAACAATATTTTTTATTATTTAGTGCATCAAAACACTTGGACATTATTGCTTTAAAAGAGGTTATAAATTCATTATAGGTTTCTTTGTTTCCCAAATCATTTGGTAAGTCAGAGTAATAGTCAACTCCAATTCTTGAACCATTTCGATAGCCTTTTTTATTTTCTTTTCTTATGCCTGCCCCTTTATTTTTTAATATATTATGATAAGGTGGAGAGGTTACAATATAATCTATATTTTCAAGATTTTCAATAACATCATTTGAATCTCCCAAATGGTATTCATAATCATTAAATTCTTCAAATTTATTTTTGGATAATCTCTCAAATGCTAATTTTTTATAGTCTTCATTAAGATCAATTCCAATACCATATCTATTTAATTTAGATGTTGCTAATAAGGTAGTACCACTTCCACAAAAAGGATCGAGTACTCGCATTTCACTTTTAGTAAACATACCAACAAGTTTTTGAATGTCTTTTATTAAAAAAGGTGCAGGATGGTTAAAAGCATCTTTATCAGCTGCACATTTTTCACTAAACCAAAAACTACTTGTTAGTTTAAGCCACTCTTTTCCAGTCAAATCATTTAATTTGTTGCGCTTGTGATATGTACCTTTGTTTTCGGTTTTTACTTTCATTTATGAAGTTCTTTTGTAAAAATATGGATTGTTTCCATACTTGCTTTTGATTGCAATATTTTATCAACATCGCTATACAATAGATAGTTCCAGTTATGCTTTTTAAAACTTTCTATGAATAATGGGTCTGAAATACGATTTAATTCATGTTCTCTGTGGTTTGGAATTACCATTATTTTTAGTACATCATTGGGCAAATTTGAGCCTCTTTGTATTCCAGATGTAAAATTTGTAGAATTTTCAACTTCAAAAATAATTTTAATTTTTTCATTTTTTAACCAAATTAAATCAATCATTTCCACTCTTTTTCTAACAGTAGCATCTTTGATCATATTTTTTAGTTGCATATAATCACAAAAGTCTGATAATCTTTTATTTTTAATAGGTTCTGGCTGTTCTCGTTTGCCAACAAAACTTTTATATTTTAGTTTTTTTCCAATGTCAATTAATTTGAAAATAAGTTCAGTATGCTTTGTAAATTCTTGCTCTATTTCCAACGCATTATAAAGCCATCTTCCACCTGATTTGGTCCCGTATTTTTGAAGTACACTTGTAATTGATTTTACATCTGGAGTTAAACCATTTGGATATTTTTTATAGATTACAGCTAATGCGTCGTCAATTGAAATACTTGTTTTTCTTCTTAAAAGAGAGATAATATTTCTTTCAACTCTTTCCGTAAGTTGCCTATCAGGATATTTGATGTGTTCTGACGGATTGACAAACCACCAGAATTTTCCTGCTTGATTAGAATTGTTTTCAGTCAACAAAAATAGTTGCCCAATATTTTTATTAAGGATTTGTTTTACATTTTCATCAAAATCTTCTAAATCAAAACCTGCACTTGATATTTCTGCTAATAACCCATTAAATAAAAACAAAAATGGAGTTGGTTCATTTCTTAAACCTAAAATTTCAATGGCTTTATTAATAATAAAATGCTCAAATTCATCTTTTTCTGTTTTTAGGGTAACTTTTTCTGATTTTATACATCGAATATAAAAATCTGTTCCAGAAGTACCATAAGGATTTGCAACATTGGCCTCTCCAGTTCTTTTGTTTTGTTGATGAATTACTTTTTCTATTTTAAAACCTGCAAGAGAGATTGATTTTAAAAATGCATTCCAAATAGGAATTTCTTTATTGTGAAATGTAAAAACAATTTTTCCCTCATCCTTTAATACAGTTCTTAAATTTTTTAAAGCATTGGTAAATCTTTGTTGATACAGGTTGATGTTTATAATTCCTTTTTTTACTGTAATTTCTGCATCATAGTTTGGTTTGTATTTTTTATCCACATTTTTTAACCAATTAAGCCAAATAGAAGACAAATCAAGATATTGTATCAAACCACCATAAGGCGGATCTGTCATAATGAAATCGATAGATTTTTCAGGAATGTAATCTGTGATTGTATTAATATCTACAACTCCATATTTTAAATCAAAACCACTTAATTTATTTTTGTTTTTTAGACTTTTACTAACTTTTAAAGTTTTGGGTATTTTACCAATATATTGTTCAACATTTTTCAAGCAACTTTCTACTGATTGCTTACCTAAACAACTTCCTTCAAAAACTAATAAAGGATTCATTTCCATTTGTCTGTTTGCACATAAAAAGGCTGACCTTCCCCAACTTGTAGAAAATGGTCTCTTGGCATTTTCTCTTCTTGGAACACTCATTTTAGTAGTTAAATGTAACGACTGAATAAAACCAAAGAGGAGTTGAGTTCTTATATTTTTATCATTATTCTTTTTTATGAAGTCAAAAATTTTAGACAAAACATATAAATTTCTTCTGGTCCAAAGATTAGAAAAATTGTTGCCTCCAACTGCTTGAATAAAATTTGCACTAAATGAAGGAGAATTTATAAATGGCTCGTTTGGAAACCAAGTATCAATTTTTATTTCTGATTGTTCTTCTGCTAATTTTTGGTCAATATTATTTGGTTTTGCAACATACCTAAATTTTCTTGTGGAGGTTTTACCATTTGTTTCTTCTAAAATTTCCTGCTCTGTATGGTTAACACCAAGTTCATAAAGTTTTCCATTTTCCCATTTAAAACTTTGCGCTATTGTATTAGCACCAGTTTTTCTTGAAACTGTTGAATAATATTTAAGATATGTTTTGTCTTTTTGAACTTCTTCTACTATTTTTTGCACTTCTTTTTCAAATGCTGTTTTATTAAATTTTGTAGAAAACACCTCTATTATAAAAGATGTTAATGGATTTAGGTCAAAAGCAATTGTTTTTCTGTTCACTTTTACAGCCTCAAAAGCACTAATTGCACTTCCTGCAAAAGGGTCTAAAAAAATTCCATTTTTAGGAGTATAGTTTTCAATATACTTACGCCAAATATTGTGTGGTTTTTTTCCCCAATACCTCATTGCGGTGTAAATTGGAGGTCTCGTATCTTCGACTAATGCAAAATTTATATCGCTCATTTGTTTGCTTTTAAATATTTGTTAGTCATCTCTTTTTTCAAATAGATTCATTTTAAAAGTCTTTTTTATTTTAAATCTGTTTCACCATTATCTTTTACAGTTAAAATCTCTTTCTGCTGCTCTCTCAACGCCTTATAATACGCAGCTCTACTTAGAGGTTCATATTCTTCTGTTTCGCCCAATAACACCAAGGCATTATCAGTTGTTTTTCTAAAACTATAATGTGCCAAATTTCCTGTATGGGTACAAACGGCGTGTACTTTTGTAACATACTCTGCAGTAGCCATTAAGGCTG
>JBMYWO010000004.1:0-42462 GCA_049607505.1 Polaribacter sp. | reverse complement strand
AACTACCTGCCAATTGCACATGCGTATGTTTAATGACGGCGATACAATTACCATTGAACCCTTTAGAGCATCTGCTTTTCCTGTAATCAAAGATCTAGTAGTTGACAGAAGTTCTTTTGAACGCATTCAGCAAGCAGGAGGATATATTTCTGTAAATACTTCTGGTAATACCCAAGATGCAAATGCAATTCCTATTCCCAAAGAAAACGCAGACAAAGCGATGGACGCAGCAACGTGTATTGGTTGTGGTGCCTGTGTGGCAACCTGTAAAAACTCTTCTGCAATGTTATTTGTTGGTGCAAAAGTTTCTCAATATGCATTGTTACCTCAAGGGCAAGTAGAGGCAGCAGACAGAGTGTTAAATATGGTGGCGCAAATGGATGCAGAAGGTTTTGGAAATTGCACCAATACAGGAGCTTGTGAGGTAGAATGCCCAAAAGGAATTTCTTTAGAGAATATTGCAAGAATGAATACGGAGTACTTAAAAGCGAGTTTAAAAGGATAACTAATCAGTAAACGTGTAATTAAAATACCAAATGGTATTTATATTGTAAGATTAAATATTAGTGAACAAGTAAGTTAGTAAGAAAGATACTACCATTTTAGTCAAAATCACTATCCTTTTTAATAAATTTCTAAGCTTCTTCTATTAAAATATTCTTTCTTTTCCTTTCGTTTTTAGTTTGATTAGACACTTCATTTAGGAAATACAAACCTATATTTGCTGACCGAAAACTCACAAGGTTTTTGTAAATTTGCTAGAACTAACAATTTATTTTTGTATACATTAATTATGAAAACTAACTTTTACTACTTTATTTTTCTTTTTTTATTGATGAGTTGTGTTTCTGAAAAAAATTCGCCTGAATTTATAGAAAAAACAACGGGACGCTATTTGTTTAATGCAAATGAAATTATAGAAATCTATTTTAAAGAATCGGTTTTGTATGCAAAATGGCGTGGAAAAGACGATATAAAACCTTTAAAAATAAATGATAGTTCTTTTTATTTTAAAGAAATAAATGAAAAATTAATCTTTATCTCTTCTCCAAAAACGCATATTCAATTAGCAGAAAAAAGGGAACACGAAGGTGTAAAATATGAATTCAAAAAAATGAAGAAAGGGGATAAAACTCCTAAAGAATATTTTGATAGCAATCAGTTTGATAAAGCATTAAATTCATTTCTACTAATTCAAAAAAATGATTCGTTAAATGCTGTTATTAGAGAGTCTAGATTAAATAGAATGGGATACAATTACTTAAGAGAAAATGAATTTAAAAAAGCCATTGAAATATTTAAAATAAATGTGGCTTTGTACCCTAAAAGTTCTAATGTGTATGATAGTTTAGGAGATGCATATTTATCAAACAAAGACACTGTAAAGGCTGTGGAAAATTATCAGAAATCTTTAGTTTTTAATAACAAAAACAGAAATGCAATAAAGGCATTAAAAAAAATCAGTAAAAAGTAAATGTTAGAGCAACTTAAATATCCAATAGGAAAGGTAAATATTCCAAAAAAAATCATTTCAGAAAATGTAAAAAATTGGATTACAATTATTGAAGAGTTCCCCCAAAAGTTAGCTAATTTAGTTGCTAATTTATCCGAAGAACAATTAGATACTTCTTACAGAAAAGATGGTTGGACAATCCGACAAGTAATTCATCATTGCTACGATAGTCATCATAATTCTTATACTCGTTTTAAATGGGCATTGACTGAAAAAAATCCAGTAATTAAAACCTATTTTGAAGACCGTTGGGCAGAACTGTTTGACACAAAATCAGCACCAATTTCTCTGTCCGTCAATGCTATAAAAACATTACATACCAAATGGGTGTATTTATTAAAAGGATTGTCCAATGATGATTTAAACACCTATTTTATTCATCCAGAAGGCAACGAAAAAGTAACTTTAAAAGAAAATATTGGTATCTATGCATGGCATAGCAATCATCATTTTGCACATATAGAAAATTTATTAATTAGAAAAAATTGGATGTGATCTTTATAAATTCAAAAGAAAGTTTCTAACAAGATAAAAACTCTAAATTTAGATTAAGGAAATGCTTTATAAATGTCGTTTCGTTTTAAAAAACGAGCAATTGTGATGGTATCTTTAGAATAAAAAATTCCTAATCTATAATCGCCTACTCTAATTCGATAGGCTTCTGGGTGATTAGACATTGTTTTTACATTTTTAATCTCTGATAGGTTTTCTGCCAATTTTAGGCTAGTTACAATATCAAATAATTTAGATTTTAGCTTCTCATTTTTTATTTTGTTTACATCTTTTAATGCTTGACTTAAATAAATGACTTTCATTATTTTAGTGCTTTTAAAAACTCTTCCTCACTCACTGTATCTGTCCTGTCGGCTTGTTGCATTAAAAGTAAAAGACCTATGTCCTCTTTTTGTTCATCGGTTAAACTATCTAATTGTTCTTTTTCTTTTTTGACAACAAACCATTCAACAGCTTTTTCCATTAAGGCTTTTACACTTAATCCTTCAAAAGCGGATACTATTTTTAGTTTGGTAACAAGATTTTCATCTACTTCTATTAATTTTTTCATTTGCTACTTCTATTTCGTTATAAATTATTGAACAAATATATAAAACATATATCTATATAAACTATATTAAAAGCAAAAAAAAGAAATGTGCAACAAATCATCGTACTTCATTTGGCTACCCTCTTCATATAAAATAAAAAACGGAATTTATAGCCATATAAATCCCGTTTCTATTTAACAAAAAATCAAAAATACGGTTTTTAAAAAACCGAAAAAAACCCTATATCTTTATTTTTTCTAGTTGCTTCTTTAACAACTCTTTATCTGTTTTAGACAAACATGGTGTCTGTTTTTTAGAGTCTGTAGATTTCATAGCAAATATTCTAGTCATTTTTTTGTTCTGTTTTACATACAAAAAACATATTTTACACATAAAGATATGCCAATTTAACTGTACTTTTTCAAAAAAAGAGGCTTCTTTATATTGACTCTTGTTACAAATCATTGCTGCCTCATTGCACGTTATGTTTAATTTTTTAAACATATTTTTAAATATTAAACCAATTATCTTCCATACACTTTCTTAGCTGTGTTCTGGCTCTGTGTATGATAACCCATAAATTTGACGGAGTAATCTCTAATTCCTTACAAACCTCTTCTGTTTCAAACTCTTGAATGGTTTTCATTCTAAAAACCAAGGCATATTTTTCTGGTAAATTATTGATACAACTATCTAACTGATTTTTTAGTTCTTCATTTTCTATGGCTTTTTCTGACTCATTGTTCCAATTTTGAGGAACTCTTTCTTCTATCCAACGCCCTTTGTACTCTCCTTCATCATAGAAGTTCATTCTAACTTCTGCTTGTCCTTTTTTAGAGTTTATCTTTCTATAATAATCTATTATTTTTCTTTTTAAGATTGATACTAGCCAAGTTCTTTCTGTTGCTTTTCCTTGAAAATTCTTTGCTGATTTTAGTCCTGCAAAAAATGTTTCTTGAACTAAATCTTTGGCTAAATCTACATTACTTACACGAGTAACAGCATAATTAAAAAGATAATCTGCATAATTATCTATCCATAAATTAGGCGATAAAGTATGAGTTTTTTCAGACATTTAAATTTTTAACCTCGCAAATATAATCTTTATTTTTTGTTTTTCAACGCTTTACAACTATTTCGTCTTCGCATATCTACTAAAAAAATTATTTCCCAGTTTCCATTATTGTTAAAAAGCTGAAAAGAATTTGCCCCACAATGGCTAAAGTTTCCGTTTACATAAAACTCGTAAGGTGTCCACACCGAGGCTAAATTTCCATCAATTTTAATGTCATAAGAAAGTAGTTTTTCTAAATAGGTGTTTTCTGGTTTTTTGCTCGCAATCATCTTTAATAATTGCTGTTTTGTTTCCGTTCTCAACATTTTTAACCCTTCTCTGTTAGTTGCCGTTGTCTGAATTTTAACCTCTTTATGTATCGTTTTTTTTATAATGCTACTATCTCCTTGATGTAATCCTTCAAAAAAAGTTTCGATTACATTTTTAATTTCTACGGTTTCGTTCTTTATTTCTTGCGCTTTTATGGTTGTTGATAAAATAAGTGCGACTAATAATGCAATAATTCTTGGCATACTATGTTGGTTTTTAAGTGTTAAAACTAATACATTTTCGACTGATTAAAAACCAATTTATCAAGATTAACGAAACATTAACTTGCACAATAGTTGTTGATATTTAGTACATTTACCGCATTGAAAAATTTAAAAATATGTCTGTAGCAAAAAAACAGTATAAGAGAATTACCGTAAAATCTCTAGTAGAAATGAAGGCAAATGCGGAAAAAATTTCTATGCTAACGGCTTATGATTATACCATGGCAAAAATTCTTGACGGCGCAGGAATTGATGTACTTTTAGTTGGCGATTCTGCTTCTAATGTGGTGGCGGGTCATGAAACTACTTTACCAATTACTTTAGATCAAATGATTTATCACGCAAGTTCTGTAGTAAGGGCTATTGATCGTTGTTTGGTGGTTGTAGATTTGCCTTTTGGAAGCTATCAATCTGACCCTAAAGAAGCCTTGCGTTCTGCTATTAGAATTATGAAAGAAAGCGGTGGACATTCTATAAAATTAGAAGGAGGTAAAGAGGTAAAAGAATCTATCAAACGTATTTTAAATGCAGGAATTCCTGTGATGGGACATTTGGGTTTAACACCGCAATCTATTTATAAATTTGGAACTTACACCGTTAGAGCCAAAGAAGAAGAAGAGGCAGAAAAATTAATGGAAGACGCATTACTCCTAGAAAAAATAGGCTGTTTTGCTATTGTTTTAGAAAAAGTTCCAGCTAATTTGGCTAAAAAAATAGCTACTTCATTAACAATTCCTGTTATAGGTATTGGTGCAGGAAATGGTGTGGACGGGCAAGTGCTAGTTACTCATGATATGCTTGGAATGACACACGAGTTTCATCCACGGTTTTTAAGACGTTATTTAGATTTATATACAGATATGACAGGTGCTTTTGAACAATATATTTCTGATGTAAAAAGCAATGATTTTCCTAATGAAAAAGAACAGTATTAAAAGTCCATCCTAACCTTCCCTTTGGGAAGGAACTGTTGTAAAAAAAGCAATTTTTATTTACTGCAATGGGTTATAACCCATTGTTGATTTTTTTAAAATGAAAATCCTACATTTAGACACAAATCATCCTCTTCTATTAAACCAATTAAACGATTTAGGTTGTATAAACGATGAAGATGATACCTCGTCAAAAAAAGAAATTGAAGAAAAAATTCATTTATACGATGGCATTATTATTAGAAGTCGGTTTTCTATTGACACCCATTTTCTTGAAAAAGCCAAAAACTTAAAATTTATAGCTAGAGTGGGTGCGGGTTTAGAAAATATAAACCGTGAATATGCTAAAAAGAAAGGAATCAAATTAATTGCTGCTCCTGAAGGAAATAGAAATGCTGTTGGCGAACATTGTTTAGCCATGTTATTGTCGTTATTTAACAAACTAAACAAAGCGGATAAAGAGATTAGCAACGGAAAATGGTTGCGAGAAGAAAACCGCGGAATCGAATTAGACGGAAAAGTTATTGGTTTAATTGGCTATGGAAATATGGGAAAGTCGTTTGCTAAAAAACTCCGAGGCTTTGATGTTGAAGTTCTTTGCTATGACATAAAACCGAAGGTTGGTAATGAAAATTGCACACAAGTTTCTTTAGAAGAGATTCAAGAAAAAGCCGATGTTTTAAGTTTGCATATTCCACAAACAGCATTGACAGAAAAGATGATAAATACCGATTTTATCTCTAAATTTAAAAAGAATTTTTGGCTCATAAATACTGCACGTGGAACATCCGTTGTTACCAAAGATTTGGTTACTGCCTTAAGATCTGGTAAAATATTAGGTGCAGGTTTAGACGTTTTAGAATACGAAAAATCATCTTTTGAACATCTTTTTTCTGATGATAAATTGCCAAATGCTTTCAAATATTTGATCAAAGCAGAAAATGTAATTTTATCGCCTCACGTTGCTGGTTGGACTGTGGAAAGCAAACAAAAGTTAGCACAAACTATTGTTGATAAAATAAAACAAATTTTTTATTAACTTGTAATTTCTATCATTTACTAAATTTTTAAACAATGAAATACGAAGCAAAATCGCCTGACGATTATATCAACCAACTTCCTGAAGAAAGGAAAGCTCCGATGAAAAAATTGAGAGCGATCATCAAAAAAAACTTACCAAAAGGTTTTGAAGAATGTATAAACTATAATATGATTGGATATGTAGTGCCTCATTCTAAATATCCAAATGGATATCATTGCAACCCAAAATTGCCCTTACCTTTTATGAATCTGGCTTCTCAAAAGAATTCTATAAACCTTTATCATATGGGTATGTATGCAAAAAAAGAGTTGTTAGATTGGTTTGTAGGCGAATATCCAAAATATTGTAAACGAAAATTGGATATGGGAAAAAGCTGTATTCGATTTAAAAAAATAGATGATATTCCGTTTGATTTAATGGGTGAATTGGCCACAAAATTGACACCAGAAAAATGGATTGACATATACGAATCTGCAATAAAAAAGAAGTAAAAATGAAAAATAGAGTTACAGGAATTGGCGGTCTTTTTTTTAAAACCAAAGACCCAAAAGCGACAAAAACATGGTACAAAAAACACCTTGGTTTTAATACAGATGATTGGGGTTGTACTTTTTGGTGGAAAGACAAAGAAGGAAAAGAGTGTTCTACACAATGGAGTCCTTTTGCAAAAGAAACGAATTATTTTGAGCCTTCAAAAAAAGATTTTATGTTTAATTATAGGGTTGAAAATCTAACAGAATTATTAGAGGAATTAAAAAAAGAAGGGGTAACCATTGTTGGTAAAATTGAAGAATACGATTACGGAAAATTTGGTTGGATTTTAGACAATGATGGAAATAAAATTGAACTTTGGGAACCAAAAGATCAAGCCTTTTTGTAATTTTTTTCATTAGGTTTATACACTCAATAAAAAAAGAAAACAATGTCAGAAAAAAACAATAATTTACAAGAAAATGTAAACGAAGAAACAGAAAACACGAACTCAAATACTTCAAAAGGAAAAGTACATGAATATGCAGAAATTGCAAAAGAAAAGGCAAGTGAGTTTGTAGAAGATGCTAAAGAGGCTTTTGATTTTGCTAAAGAAAAAGTGAATGAAGCTGTATCTGAAGAAAACATCGAAAAAATAAAAGGAAAAGCTGAAGAGTATTCTCAAATGGCAACCAAAAAAGCGACAGAATTTGCTTCTGAAGCAAAAGAAACTTTAGAGATTGTTACTGAAAAGGCATCAGAATTAGCAGGGGAGGCTAGTGAGCATTTAGCTGATTTTGTTGAGGATGCAAAAGAAGATATTAAAGAAGCTTCTGGAAAAACAAAAAACTTTTTTCAACGTCTTTTTGGGAGATAGTTTATGTTTTTTAATGTTGTTGTCTGAATGTTAGGTATCACAAAAACACCGAAAAATGGATCAAAGCAAAGAAATTTATAATTGCCATACTCACATATTCACATTAAACCATGTTCCTCAAAAATTTGGAAAAACAATTGTGCCTTCCTTTATTAGTTTAAATCTAATCAAGAAGGTTTATAAATTTATAAAAAGCAAGAATTATATTATCTTGAAGATTAAATCTATTATCAACAAAATAGATTATGATTTTAAAAGAATACCTGTTTTAGGTTTTTTGTATTTTCTTATTAAAATCATCATTAAATGGATTATAAAAATATTATTAGACTTTTTTCAGTTTGATTCATTACTCAGTAAAGAATTTAAAACACTGATAAACAGATATTTGAACCTTTTAAGATATGCGTCTTATGATCCAGGGAGGAATCCAGAATTTGGTGGGCAGGATTTTGTTTTAGATCCATTAATTAAATATTATCCAGATAAAACTAAATTCATTGTTCTCCCAATGGATATGGATTATATGAAGGCAGGAAAATCAAACATGGATTACTTAAAACAAATTGAGCAACTAAAGGCAGTTAAGAAAAACGACAAATACAAGGATAAAATAATCCCATTTATATTTGCTGATCCAAGAAGGCTTCGTGCAGACCATAACCATATAGATTTCATTATTGACGCATTAGAAAAACACGATTTTAAAGGGATTAAGCTTTATCCAGCACTTGGATATTACCCATTTGAGAAAGAATTAATTCCTATTTATGAATATGCACAAGAAAAGAATATTCCAATTTTAACTCATTGTATTAAAGGAATAGTACATTATAGGGGGAAGAAAGAAAAACAGTGGAATCGACACCCAATTTTGAAGAAGAAAGATATGTATCTTCGATTACCCGAGTTAAAAAACAATGATTTTACGGTTAACTTTACACACCCAATGAACTATGAATGCCTTCTTAACCCCGATATTTTGAATCGCTATTTAGGCAAACCCGATAGTGAACGAATTGATTTGAGTTCATTAAAAATTTGTTTGGCACATTTTGGAGGAGAAGATGAATGGAAAAAGTATTTAAATGATGGGTGGAGTAATTTTGGAAGTGTGCATTTATTCAATCGAAAAAATGACATATTGACAAATAAAGATGTAGAACAAATTTGGAGAAGCACAAGTTGGTTACCAATAATATATGATTTAATGGTAAAGTATAAAAATATATTTGCAGATGTTAGCTATATACTTCATGATGATAAATTAATGCCATTATTAAAAGAATTCTTATCATGTAAAAGTGTTGTCAGAGAAAAAATACTCTTTGGAACTGATTTTTATGTTGTTAATACTCAATCTACCGAAAAAGACCTTCTTAATGAAATTAGATTCTATCTCTCTGAATCAAATTTTCACCAAATTTCAAATATAAACCCTAAAAAATTTCTAAATCTATTAAATAGTTAAAGTTTATTGCTTTCTGTTTTAACTATAAGCTATGCTTATTTAAAAACCTCTTAAAACGATTGTTTTAAGAGGTTTTTGTTTTTTAGTAATGTCTTTGTGTATTGCCATGAACAAACGTATAATTGAACGAATTAAAATAAGTTTTAGTCGTTTTTTATAACATACATCAAAGAAGAATATTCAGAAGTTCTCTTTGCTTTTAGGTTTGATTGAAATCCTTTCCAAAAAGATGTAAAAGGTTTCATTTTATTTGATTTGTATTTTTCGCTTAAAAGAGAAACATAGTAGGCGTCAAATTTCATTGGAATGGTTTTTACAACCTTCATAGAAACTTCAGAAAAAATTTTGAAATTGAATTTTGAGAAAAATGCCATAGATGTCTAGGAACATCAAAAGCTGCCCAATACTCTTTGTAAAATTCTGCATCATAACTTTTGTAATTGGGAACCGCTATGACCAAAGTTCCATTTTCCTTTAAACTTTTTTTTAATGTTTTTAGATATTTAGACAAGCTTTCAATATGTTCTAAAACGTGCCATAAAGTAATTACGTCAAACTTTTTATGGGTGTATGCTTTTATTTCTTTTTCTAAAAAAATGCCTTTTTCTTTTGCAAGTTTTCTGGCTTCCTTATTAGGTTCTGTTCCAAAAGTTTTCCACCCGTTTTTTTTACAAGAAACCAAAAAATCCCCTGTTCCAGCACCAATATCTAACACTGTTTTTTCTTCAGTTTGAAAAGAGTTTAATAAAGAAACTTTTTTTTTAAGTGTGTAGTTTTTTACTGCTTGGTAGATTTTGTCAAAAAATGTTTTTTTGCTATCTGTATGCGAAATATAGTTTTCGCTTTTATAATACTTTTCTAAATCTACTGGAACAGGAAATGTAACTAACATATCATATTCCTCATTTTTCATTACTTTATATAACTCCCCCGAGACTGTATAATCTTTACAATTTAAAAAAGGTTTTAGGTTTTTATACAGTTTTTTTTCTTTATCCACTTTTTATTTTTTTTAGAATGTTCCACGAGGAACATCATGTTTTTAGGATTTATAACCGCAGAGTCGCAAAGTTCGCAAAGAAATAATAAAAAGAAGAGCTTTGTGAACTTTGCGCCTCTGCGTCTTTGCGGTTAAATTTGATCTTCTTTTCATTCACAAAGAAACAAAACTTACCTCCCCATATACACCAAAAGAATAGAAACGTCACTTGGGGAAACACCACTAATTCTACTTGCTTGTGATATGGTTGTTGGTTGTATTTTACTTAGTTTTTCTCTAGCTTCATAAGAGAGCGATTTTACTTTTTGATAATTAAATTTAGATGGAATTAGAACATTTTCCAGTCTGTTTAATTTATCAGCATTGTTCTTTTCTTTTTCTATATAACCTGAGTATTTTAAATGTATTTCCGCTTGTTCTATAATTTCATTATCAATATTATTTTCTTTAATAAAAAGCGTTAACTTTTCTAGGCTTTTAAAATCTGAAAAATCTAATTGTGGTCTTGTAGCTATTTTAAATAACTTCATAGACTGGTTTACAGTAGCTAATTTTTTAGCCTCTAAAATCGGGTTTATCTCTTCTTGACGAACACTTGTCTCATGCAAAAATTTAATTAATAAATCTGTTTTCCGTTGTTTTTCTAACACTCTTTCCATTCTTTCTTTTGATGCCAAACCTAGTTCAAAAGCTTTCGGTGTTAATCTTAAATCTGCATTGTCTTGTCTTAAAAGCGTTCTATATTCTGCCCTTGAGGTAAACATTCTATAAGGCTCTTCTGTTCCTTTTGTAATTAAATCGTCTATCAAAACACCTATATAGGCTTCGTTTCTTTTTAAGATAAAGGGTTCTTTTTCTTGAACTTTTAAAGCTGCATTTACACCCGCCATTAATCCTTGTGCAGCAGCTTCTTCATATCCTGTTGTACCATTAATTTGACCTGCAAAAAACAAGTTTTTAATCAATTTGGTTTCTAGTGAATGTGTTAATTGTGTGGGAGGAAAATAATCGTATTCGATTGCATATCCGTATCTAAAAAACTTTACGTTTTCAAATCCTTTTATAGAACGAATTGCTTTGTCTTGAATGTCTTCTGGCAATGAGGTAGAAAACCCGTTTACATAAATTTCAACAGTGTTCCAACCTTCGGGTTCTACAAAAATTTGATGCCTTTCTTTAGACGCAAAACGATCTATTTTATCTTCTATGGAAGGACAATATCTTGGTCCTGTAGATTGTATTCTACCATTAAACATTGGCGATCTATCAAAGCCTTCTCGAAGTAAATTATGGACATCTATATTTGTATAGGTTAAATAACAAGAACGTTGTTTTGCTAAGGGTTTTGTACTTGGTAAATACGAAAACTTTTCTGGTTTTTCATCTCCAGGTTGTTCTGTCATTTTAGCATAGTCTAAAGATCGTCCGTCCACTCTTGGTGGTGTTCCTGTTTTCATTCTTCCAGATTCAAAACCTTTAGCAACCAAATCTTCTGTAATTCCTGTGGAAGCACTTTCTCCTACTCTACCACCACCAAAAGTTTTTTCACCAATATGAATCAATCCATTTAAAAAAGTTCCTGCGGTTATAACAACTGCTTTCGCTTTTATTTGGATTCCTAAAACTGTTTTTACACCAACAATTTTATCTTTTTCAAACAACAATCCATTTACAGAATCTTGATAAAAATCTACATTTTCTGTTTGCTCTAACATGGTTCTCCAACATTCTGCAAACTGCATTCTGTCAGATTGCGCTCTTGGACTCCACATAGCAGGGCCTTTAGATTTATTCAACATTTTAAATTGAATTGCTGTTTTGTCTGTTACAATTCCACTATATCCACCAAGCGCATCAATTTCTCTAATAATTTGTCCTTTTGCAATTCCTCCCATAGCAGGATTGCAACTCATCTGCGCAATGTTTTGCAAATTCATTGTAATTAACAAAGTATGCGCACCCATATTTGCACTTGCTGCTGCTGCCTCACTTCCTGCGTGACCACCACCAACTACTATAACATCATATTTTGTTGAAAATAAACTCATCTTATAGTTCCACGTGAAACATTTTTACAAGGGAGCATGCTCCCTTGCAATCAATTTAATAATGATAAAGATTCGTTTTCTTTGTTCCTCATCATTATTTTTTCTTCTTTCGTCTTATCATTAAATCCAAGATAATGTAGGATGCCATGAATAATTACTCTATGTAATTCCTCTTCAAAAAAAACTTTAAATTTTGTTGCGTTCTCTTCTACTCTTTCCACAGAAATAAAAATATCGCCACTTATCAATTTTCCTAAAGTGTTGTCAAAACTGATAATATCTGTTAAGGTATCGTGTTTTAAAAACTCAATATTTAATTTGTGTAAATACTCATCATCACAAAAAATATAATTGATTTCACCTAGTTCAAAACCATTGTCTAAAATGATTTTCTCTATCCATTTTTCTAAGGTGTTTTCATTGTTTAGTTTAAAAAAAGTTTCGTAATTAAAGGTAATCATATTAATTTTTCTGTGGTTCAGAAAAATACTCACGAACCTTCTTTTTGTAATTTTGCTGCAAAGGTAAGGATTGTCTGTTTAATATTTCTGTTTGATTATAAAAGAGCTTTTTAAATTGCAATTCTTTAGCTCTTCTTTTTTGATATTCTAGTTGATTTGTGTTTGATTTTCTTTTATTCTCTTTTCCTTGTTCTAAAGCTGCTTTGTCTAATTTTAATAATTCGTAGTTCAGCTTTTGCATTTTTTGAAGTGTATTTTGATTAAAGCCTTTTTCAAGGATTTTATTTTCCAATTGCTCCATTGTTTTTAATGCTTTTTTTGCAGCAGCATTTCTCCCTGATTTTCCGTTTTCTCCTTTTTTAATCACTTCTTGCAATTGTTGTCTTAATTCACTTTGTTCCTTATAAATTTGATACAATTCGCCATCTAAATCGTCATTAGAATTTCCCTCTCCATTATTTCCTTTTTGTTCTCCTTTTCCTGATTTTCCGTCTTTGCCTTTGTCTCCTGGCTTTTTTCCTTTTTCGCCTTTTTCACCTTCTTTTCCAGCACCTTTCTTTTCGCCTTTTTTCATACCATCTTTCATTTTTTCAGACAAACCTTCTTGTTTTTTAATCAAATCTGGTAAGCTAAATCCTTTTCCCTTTCCTTTTCCTTTTCCCATTTTCATAGACATAGAATTTTTCATACTATTTAACATAGTACTTAAATAATCTGCCAAATTATTAGCCGCTGTCATTACATAACGTTGGTTAGAAATTCCACTCGAAAATCTGTTTTCTGAAAAATTTTCTAATGACTGGTCTAAATTATAATGTACAGAAGATAAATCGTCTTGAATTTTTGCTGATATTTTTGGCAATCGCATCGACAAAACATACAAGCTATCATCTATATGTTCGAAATAAGTTTTTATTTCATTTTGCTTTTTAAGGTCTTTTCCAAAGTCTGGATGTTGTACAGAAATTTCTTCAAAAGTATTCATCAAGTTTTCTTGCTTGAAAGAAAACGTTAATAAATTTTCTAATATTTTACGCAAATCATCCATATTTTCCTCCATGGATTCTCCTTCCATTTCCATCATCGCTTTTTGCATTTTAGCACTCATTTCTTTCATCTTTTTAGATGAGTTTTGTTGGCTTTTTTTTGCTTCCTTTTTATTTTGTTTCTGTATGTTTTCTTCTGATTTTTGTAATTCTTTATCAACGTCCTCTTGCTCATCTTCTGTATCTGGAAGTTCCATAGGTTCTTTCAATTTCTCATTATCTTTTTGAAGTTCTTCTAATTCTTTTTTAATCGCATCAAATTCTTTTTTCACATCTTTTTGAGCTTCTAAAACATCTTCTTTTTCTTGTTGAACCTCATCTTGCTTTTTAGAAAGTTCTTCTAACTTATTAGCAATTTGCATCGTTTTTTGCTCTACATAAAAACGCTTTGTAAGTTCTAGTATTCTTTCTAAACTTCTTTCTTGTTGTTTGTTTTGTTGTGCTAATTCTTTTGCTTTTTTTAATAAATCTTCTTTATTTAATTTCTCTGCCATTTTTTGGATTTCGTCCAATAATTTTTGCTGCTTATCTAGTTTTTTTAATTCTTCTATTCTTTGTTGTAATTCTTCTTTTTTATTTTGAATATTCTCCTTTTCTTCCTTTTTCTCATCCAAATTTTCTTGCAAATTGTCTGTTTGACGTTGCATCATTTTGTTGTATTGTTCTTGCCTTTTTACAAAATTTTCAACTTTCTTTTTATCATTCCAATTAATATTTTTCTTATGCTGCAATTCTTCTTGAATTTTTTGCAACTCCAATTGTTCTTTCTGTTGTTTTTGAATAGAATTTTCTAAATTGTTAATCGTATTTCTTTGCTCTTCTAAAAGTTCTTGCTTTATTTCTTCAGATGTTTTTTTACGATATGAAAATGTTTTACTTTTTGTTCTTTTATTTCCGTTAACTTTATCATTATCAAATACTTGAAATAAAAACTCATACTCTATACCTTCAATTAAATTTAATTTATCTGGAAATTGATAATAGAATGTTTGAATGTTTTCGTTTGTTATTTGTAAATCTAATTTTTTTTGATTTTTCGAATTTTGAGCATCATAATAAATAAGTTCTAATTTTTGTAATCCATAATCATCAGATATTCGTCCAGTAAATTGAGCTGTTCCTCTTGAAATACTATCGATGTCAGAATTTACTGAAATTGTAGGAAAATCATCTTTTATCACATTTAAAGAAAAAGCCAAACTTTCGTAATCTTTTAAAACTTTATTAGATGAAGTAATTTTATAATTTGTTGACTTAAATATTTGTTTTGAATATTTGAACTTTCCATCAGATATTTCTTTAAAAGAATTTCTTTTTTGCAGATACATAAAAGCTACAGAATCTGTTTGATTGGTTTCAACATTCCACTGAATTCTAGTTCCTTCTGGAACAGTAATATTTCCTATATTTTGGATCGTTTCATTTCTTTTGCCAATATATTTTGGATACATAAGACGTAAAGAAACATTTTTGATTGTAGGCGTTTTTATAACTTGAAGAAGATACTTTTGAGATTGAATTCCATTCGATTCGAGATGAAAATTGATGGGTTTTTGAACATCAGAAAAGGTATAAGAAAACAACCCTTTTCCATCATTTTGCAAAAAATATTGCTGCTTTCCAAAAATGATTTTTGCTTCATTGGGTACAACGTTTCCTGCTGTTTTTATTTGAATTGTCAACGATTTTCCTTGTATAACCTCTAATTTACTGTTTTCTATAAAAAATGAAAATGGTGCTGGCGGATTGTAGGCTGTTCTATGATGTACAACACGCTCTAAACTTTCTGTAAAAACAGTATTACTTCCTGTAAATAAAGTAATTACGTAAATTAAAATCGGAATAAAAGCGTATTTTAGATATTTGGAATTTCTCTTAAAATCGATAGCTTTTACAAACGGAATGGGCTGTAATTCTTTTGATTTTTGTTGAATACTTGCTATAATCAAATCTGATTGATGATTGTTTTCTTTTAGTTCTAAAACATTGAGTAGTTTGTCTTGAATCTCTCCGAAATGAGTTCCAATAATTTTTGAAGATTCTTTTAAGGAAATTCCTTTTTGCAAGCCTATCAACTTAAAAACAGGAATAAAAATAAGTCGGACTAAAAGAGTTAGTTCAACTAAAATAAATAACCAAAATAAAATGGTTCTTGCTGTTGGTTTTAACCACAAAAAATATTCAACAAAGAGGATAAAAAAGAAATACAAAACTCCAAAAGACAGAAACAAAATAATGCCTTTTATCAATTCATTTGTATAGTATTTACGTGTAAATTGGTGTAGTTTTTTTTCTATGTTTTGGTATTCATTCATAATCAACTAATAAAAATACTGCTTTTGTGTAGAATTACAATCAAATATTTGTTAAAAAGGACACGGTCTCAAATATAGCCACAAAATCGTAATGAAATTTTTGGCAGTGCCTTAAATAAATTGAAAAAAATAACCGCAAAGACACAAAGAAAAACGCCTCAAACTGGGGTAATATTTTAAATGAATAAAAATTTTACTTCTTATTCTATGGAAAAACTATCTTTGTTTCTATAAAAAATCATAAAAAATGAAATCTACTGTTCGTGTTCGTTTTGCACCAAGTCCAACAGGCCCTTTGCATATTGGCGGTGTAAGAACCGCTTTATTTAATTATTTATTTGCTAAAAAACATAATGGAACTTTTGTGTTAAGAATAGAAGATACAGACCAAACACGCTATGTAGCCAATGCAGAAAAATATATAATAGATGCCCTAAATTGGTGTAACATTCCTTTTGATGAAGGGCCTTATAGACAATCAGAAAGAAAAGACTATAAGAAATATGCAGATATTTTAATTGAAAAAGGTTGGGCATATTATGCTTTTGATACTTCTGAAGTATTAGATACGCATAGAAAAGATCATGAAGAAAAAGGAAAAACGTTTATTTATAATTGGCATAATAGAGAAAAAGGACGTTTGGTAAATTCTTTGATTTTGTCTGAAGATGAAGTGCAAAACAGAATTGAAGCTGGTGAAAATTATGTAATTCGTTTTAAAACACCACAAGACGAAACCTTGGTGATGTATGATGAAATTCGTGGGGAAATTAACATTGATACCAATGTTTTAGATGATAAAATTTTATTTAAATCAGATGGAATGCCCACCTATCATTTAGCAAATGTTGTAGATGATTATTTGATGAAAATTAGCCATGTAATTCGTGGTGAAGAATGGTTGCCGTCTATGGCATTGCATATTTTGTTATACAGCGCTTTTGATTGGAATGCTCCAAAATTTGCCCATTTGCCATTAATTTTAAAACCTACAGGAAAAGGTAAATTAAGCAAACGAGATGGCGATAAATTAGGTTTTCCCGTATTTCCTTTAGAATATACAAATGAACAAACAGGCGATGTTTCACGTGGATATAAAGAAGATGGTTATTTTGCAGATGCCTTTATAAATATGTTGGCATTCTTGGGTTGGAATCCTGGAACTGAACAAGAAATTTTTTCGTTAGAAGAATTAGTACAATCTTTTGACTTAAAAAAAGTCCATAAATCTGGAGCAAAATTTAGTTCTGAAAAAGCCAAGTGGTTTCAACAACAATATATGCAACAAAAATCTGATGATGTGTTGACTGATTTGTATATACCACTTTTAAAAAAAAGAGGCATCATTATTGCGAGTTTTGTTGACAATGCTTTTGTGAAAAAAGTGATTTCTCTAATGAAAGAAAGAGCAACTTTTGTTTCAGATTTTTGGAATTTATCTCATTTCTTTTTTGTTTCACCAACTGAATACGATGCCAAAGCATCAAAAAAAAGCTGGAAGGAAGAAACACCAAGCTTAATGAAAGAATTAATTCAGGTTATTTCTACTGTTGATAAATTTTCATCAGAAAATATAGAAAAAGAAATAAAAGCGTGGATTACTGTTAAAGAAATTGGTTTTGGAAAAATAATGCAACCACTTCGTTTGAGCTTGGTTGGTAAATTAGCAGGACCACATTTATTTGATATTATAGAAATGATTGGCAAAAAAGAAACGATTGCAAGAATTGAAAAGGCAATAAATACTTTATAATTAAACACTTAAAAGCTTACAGTCAAAAATGAATATTAGCGAATAACCGTAAGAAAAAAATAGACAGATGAAAAAAATAATTTTATTACTCCTGCTTTTTAGTGGTTTTGTAGCTCAAGCTCAATATGGGTATGGCAATAGACAAAATCAACGACAAAGGCAAAATCAACAACGCCAACAACGGCCTCAAAAACCAAAGTTTGATGCAAGAAAGTATCTAGGTTTCGTAAACTACGATATTGAAAAAGCAGCAAAAAAAACAGGTTTAAAAACGTCTTCTGATGTTGGAAAAAAGTTTGTTCATATCTTAAAAGAGTACAATAATTCTACAAATCAAATTCAAAGAATTAATAGTTTTACCTTAAAAAGTATGAAGGGTTTAGTAGAGTCGTCTCAAAAAAAAGTAATGGACGGTGGAGATCCTTCCACTTTACAAACGGTTCAAAAAACCGTACAAGAATCTTTCAAGCCTATTGCTGATACTTTAAAAGAAGAAAGAGAAAAACTACACAAAACATTAGAAACTTTACTATCTAAAAAACAGTTTCAAAAGTGGCAAAAGTTTGATAGAAAAGTAAGAAAGTAGCACTTTTTTTGTAACATTTTTTAAAATTTGCGTCTTGTAAAATAGATACTGAAAATCTGTATCTTTACAAAAAACTAAATTATTAACTTTTAAAAAAATTATGTTATGCCTCCAATTCCAATTATTATAGTAGTCGTTGTTGTACTTATTATTTTTGCTTCCTATTTTATTGTTAAACAACAAACTGCAGCAATTATAGAGACTTTTGGTAAATTTACTAGTATTCGTCAGTCTGGTTTCCATTTAAAAATTCCCGGTGTTCAAAGAATTGCGGGTAGATTAAGCTTAAAAATTCAACAATTAGATGTTATTATTGAAACAAAAACCTTAGATGATGTTTTTGTAAAACTAAAAGTATCCGTACAATACAAAGTTATTAAGGATAAAGTGTATGACGCATTTTACAAATTAGATTATCCACACGATCAAATAACATCCTATGTTTTTGACGTGGTACGTGCTGAGGTGCCAAAAATGAAATTGGATGATGTTTTTGTAAAAAAAGATGATATTGCCATTGCTGTAAAATCGGAATTGAATGATGCTATGATGACCTATGGTTATGACATTATTAAAACTTTAGTAACAGATATAGATCCTGATGCCCAAGTAAAAGAAGCGATGAATAGAATTAATGCTTCTGAACGTGAAAAGGTTGCAGCACAATATGAAGGGGATGCGCAACGTATTTTAATTGTAGAACGTGCAAAAGCAGAAGCAGAAAGCAAGCGTTTGCAAGGACAAGGTATTGCTGACCAACGTAGAGAAATTGCACGTGGTTTAGAAGAATCTGTAGAAGTGTTAAATAAAGTAGGGATAAACTCTCAAGAAGCGTCTGCTTTAATTGTGGTAACACAGCACTATGATACACTGCAATCTATTGGACAAGAAACCAATAGTAATTTAATTTTATTACCCAACTCGCCACAAGCAGGTAGCACAATGTTAAATGATATGGTAGCAAGTTTTACCGCTAGTAACCAAATTGGTGAGGCTATGAAAAAAGCAAAACCAAAAAAATCAAATGAATAGATTTTTATCAATATTTTTTAGCTTTTTCTTATGTCTTTCTATTGTTTCTCAAACCAAAGAAGAAGCAATCAGAGATGCTAAAAAAACAGCTAAAGCTACTTTAGCTTCCGATTTTAAAACTGTTTTAGATTTTACATATCCTCCTGTTGTAAACCTAATGGGCGGAAAAGAAAAAGCACTAGCAACTATAATTTCTTCTATGGAAGAGATGGAAAAAAGTGGTTTTAAATTTGAAAAAGCTGATGTAATTTCTGCATCTGACATTGTAAAAGAACAAAATCAGTATAGGTGTTTTATAAAGAATAATTACGTAATGCTTTTGAATGGTCAGAAAATTACATCTGAAGCCTACTTATTAGGTATTTATAACGATGCTGATAAAGTTTGGAATTTTATAGAGGCTAAACAATTAGGAAATCCTGCTATAAGTAAGGTTTTACCAAATTTTAAAACGGCATTAATTATTCCTCAAGGGAAAATGCTTACAGAAAAAATATAAGTTAAAAAAAACGCTACTTATTTTAAATAAGTAGCGTTTTTTATTCTTTAAAAACAAGAAATATTTATTTATTTTCCTCTAATTTTTCTTCGGGTTCTTCTTTGGCAGCATTTTTAAATTCCTTAATTCCGCTACCTATTCCTTTCATTAATTCTGGTATTTTTTTTCCTCCAAATAGAAGTAATACAACTATCAAAATAATTATAATTTGAGGTCCTCCAATAAAACCAAAATATATAGATATGCTATTCATGAGTTTTAAATTTTAAATCAGACCTGTCAAGGTTTTTTAAACCTGACAGGCTAAATATTTATTAGAACAAAGATACAAAAAGGTTTTTAATCTCTTTTTTTAATAATACCGCCAATAATCTTTTTGTCTTTTACAACTTCTGGATTTCCTTTATAAAAAATAGATCCTCCAAAAGCAACTTTGGCATTGAGTGTTTCTCCTGCAAAAATTTCTGCTTTTGCTCCTGTGCCTGCATCTACGGTAGAATTTCGTGAAACATTCATATCAAAACCATGGTAAACTCCGTACAAATCTACATCTACTACTTGATTTTTTGCCGTTCCAGAAAGTTTTATAATTCCGCCAGAAGAACTTTTTACAGTAATATGTTTTGCAATGGTGGTCAAATTGATAAACGCTCTTTCTTGTGCTTTTACCTCTACTATATCTTGATTAAAATCTTTACCTGTAATAGTAGATCCTTCATTGGCATCAATAATAGCAATGCTAGTATTGTAATAAATTTTAACTAAAATTTTATCATTTGCTGCATTTTCTTCTGGTTTTAATGAAAATGGTAAAGATATTTTTAAGGTTCCTTTTACGTTTTTAAGTTTTACGTCCTCTGATTTTTCACCCGTAATTTCTAGTTTCTGTTCGTCAGATTTTATCAACTCTACTTCTATTCCATTATAGACTTTTAAGGTTGAATAATCTCCTAATTTCTTTGTTATTGTTGATTGTGCTGATGTAGCAATTGCTAGTATAAAAGCACTGATATATATTATTTTTTTCATCATTTTAAGGTTTGATTTAAGATACCTAATTCAATAAGCGTACCACAATAAAGGTTTTTTCTGTTTTTTATTGTGATAATTTTACGAAAGTTATTACTCTTCTATTAAATGAAAATCTAAATGTTTGCGTTCTAAATCTGTATGTTTTACTTGTATTTTTACATCATCTCCTAACTGATACATCTGTTTGGTAGATTGCCCAATGATAGCATATTGTTTTTCATCAAAGATATAATAATCACTTTTTATATCTCTAATCCGTACCATTCCTTCACACTTATTAGACGTTATTTCTACATAAATTCCCCATTCTGTAACCCCTGTTATGACACCCTCAAAAACTTCATTTTTATGATCTTGCATGTATTTTATTTGCATATACTTTATAGAATCCCGTTCCGCTTTTGAAGCTAGTTCTTCTCTTTTAGAAGTATGCTTACATTTTTCTTCATAAATAGTTGCTTTTGGCGAATTTCCACCATCTAAATAATGTTGCAATAATCTATGTGTCATTACATCTGGATAGCGTCTTATTGGCGATGTAAAATGACTGTAATAATCAAAAGCTAGTCCATAATGACCAATATTTTGTGTGGTATATACGGCTTTACTCATAGAACGAATTGTCAATGTTTCTATCATATTCGATTCCGCTTTTCCGTGTACATCTTTTAATAATTCGTTTAAAGATGCTGATGTGGTCTCTTTTGTATCGGTATTAATTTTATAACCAAATTTATGAATAATGTTTTGTAGCGAAGCTAATTTTTCTATATCGGGTTCATCATGAACTCTATACACAAAGGTTTTGTTGGTTGCTTTTCCTTTAGAAAAACCTATAAATTCTGCTACTTTTCTATTGGCAAGTAACATAAATTCTTCAATCAATTTGTTGGCATCTTTTGCTTCTTTAAAATACACATCAATAGGATTGGCATCTTCATCTAAATTGAATTTTACTTCTACCCTATCAAAAGAAATTGCGCCTTGTTTCATTCTTTTTTTACGAAGAATTTTTGCCAATTCATTCAATTTTAAAGTAGCTTCTACTATTTTTTCATCCACTTTATAGTCTTTTCCTGTTAATGAAATATCCGAAGGAATTGTAGAGTTAGATTCCATACTAATTCCCCCTTCGGGGGCTAGGGGGCTAATTAGGTACTGCGCCTCTTCATACGCAAAACGTTGGTCTGAATAGGTAACTGTTCTACCAAACCATTGATTTTTTATTTCTGCTTTTTCATTCATTTCAAATACCGCAGAAAAAGTAAGTTTTTCTTCATTAGGTCTTAAAGAACAAACTCCGTTACTTAATATTTCTGGCAACATAGGTACTACTCTATCTACTAAATAAACTGAAGCTGCGCGCTCATACGCTTCATCATCTAAACTCGTTTTTGGTTGTACATAATGCGAAACATCTGCAATATGAATTCCTATTTCGTAATTACCGTTTTCTAGTTTTGTGAATGATAAAGCATCATCAAAATCTTTGGCATCTTTTGGATCTATGGTAAACGTTAAATCACCTCTCATATCTCTACGTTTGGCAATTTCTGCTTTGGTAATCTCTAAAGATATATTTTCTGCTTCTTTTTCTATTGCTGAAGGAAATTCATACGGCAAATCATATTCCAATAAAATAGAGTGCATTTCTGTGTTATGATCTCCTGGTTTTCCTAAAACTTTGTAATTTTTCCAAACGGATTTTTAGAGTTTTCTGGCCAATCAGAAATTTTTGCTTGTACCTTATCTCCGTGTTTTGCTCCATTAATTTTATTTTGTGATATAAAAATATCTGCATACATTTTGTTAGAATCGGGTATTACAAAACCAACGTTTTTATTGAGTTGCAAGGTTCCTACAAAATCCCTTTTTGCACGTTCTAAAATTTCTACAACATCAGCTTCTAATTTATTGGATCGTCGTTTTTTATAGACATACACTTTTACGGTATCATTATGCAATCCTTTACCAAGATTTATATTCGGAATAAAAATATCATGCTCATAATCATCAGAAATAAAATATCCATTTCCGTTAGAAGTAATATCCAAAATTCCAATAGCATATTTTCTATCTGTATTTATTTGGAACTTTCCTCTGTCTATTTCTTTAATTTTTTTAGTGGCCGTTAATTCTGCTAATTTTTTTAAAATTTGAGTTTTTCCATCAGTATCAGAAATTCCCATTTTTCCAGCAATTTGTTTATAATTATAATATTTATCACTGTCTTCATTTAAAATCTTAAAGATGTTTCTAGTTAAATCTTTAATAATTTTTCCTTTCTTTTTATATATTTTTTTCTTGTTTTTTGTCATTAATTATTTCTTTTTTTTATTTGATACCAAATTACAATTATTTACAATGATTGTAGGACAAAGAAAAATAAAAAAAACCAAGTTTATTCAACTTGGCTTTTTAATTGATATATACTCAAAACAAATAGCTTTGAATATTAATATTACTTATTAAAATAATTATTTTATTTGCTCTAATAAACCGTCTATAGTATTAGACATTACAATACCTGGTAATTTTACTGGAGAACCTATTTGAGCTAGAAATGTACCATTTACTTCACCTCTTTTATACGATGTAAATCCAATTCGGTATAACCCTCTTGTTAATGCTTTTAAAGGATTGCCTACTTGACTTTTATAGCGTAAAAGTGAATTATATTTACTACCACTTGGTTGTTTAGGCATTTCACTACTATCATCATTTTTTTGAAGTGTAGTCCAAGTTGCATCTGCTGAATTTGCAATTCCTTCTTTTGTAAATACAGTAGATCTTTCTAAAGTAATATAGGTATCGAAAAAATCTTTTGACTTTTTATTTTCTTCATATCCAGCTCCTATAATTGGTTTTTTAATTTTTGTTTTTCCAGCTGGAGACATCATTCTTAAACCTAATTCTGGTGCTACAGCAGGTACCCACAAGTATATGTAGTAAAATTTCTTTCCATCTTTTACTTCATTTTCTGTACCTGGAGAAGCATAACCTAAATAACTAATAACATCTAAATAAGGTACTTTTTTTGTAACTGGTCCCATCTTTTTTTCAATTGAACTTCCAAATTTTTTTAACTTTTGAGCGTTAGTAGTACCAATAGCACATAGAAAAATGACTAATAAACTTAAACTTTTAATTGTTTTCATTAATTGTTTTTTTAAATTGTTTTTTTAAAAATTTCGCACAAAAGTATATATTACAAACCATATAATAAACAAAAGGGTTACATTTTTATTTTATTTTTTTCAATATTTAGAAAGTAAATACTTTTAAAAAATAATAAGCATATAATTTATTTAAAATCAATACTTTAAACGCAAGGTGTTTTTGGTATTATATTAGATAAAAGCTATGTATAAACTAACAATAAGAACACCTCTAAAAATTCAGTTGCTTTTTTTATTCAAAATTGAGTCGAATATCTAGTTATTTTTAATAACAGTATAATAGATTTTTTTACAAAATAAATATCTAATAATAAATTTTCATATTTTAAAAACATAAAGGGTCTTTCTTAAACTATTAATACAAAATAAATCATACAGCAAATTGTACTAAAGCTCGTTTGAGTGAATAGCTATTTATTTCAATCTAATCCTTAAATAAGATATTAAAACTGACTAAAAAACAGATTCAGAATCAAGTTCAAAAGTAAAAAAAAGACTCCGCTAAAAAACGGGATTATTTCAACTAACTAATTTTAATGCGTTACTTCGTAACTTTTTAAATTAGAGTTTCATTAAGTTAATAAAATCTTAAAGAAATTGTAACATTTGTTAAAATAATACGTCTTTATAGAAAGATGTATTATTTTAATATGAAAAACCTACGAAAAGCTATTGCCTTATTCACTTTTATATTTCTTGCAGGAATATTGATTACTGTACTCACTGTAAATACTTCTTTAAATAAAACAGAACCTCAAAAAGAAACCACTGTAGAAATACAAAAAGACACACTTCGTCTTTTAAAAGCGGAACAAAAAACTGTTTAACTTGCTTATCTAGTTTCTATTTTTTTCATTTTTTAACACTTATCAACATTCTATATTATAATCATTATTTATTTAAATAAATTTAAAAAAAGTATAGTGCTTATAATAGTATGTGAATAGGCACTATAAAAAAATGTCTCTTTATTTTTTAGTATCACTTATTAAAAAACATCAACATTTTATCAGATAGGTAAAAGATTAAAAATCAATTTTTAAATCAATTTATTAACAGCGGTTATTATTAGAAATTAACGATCTTTTTTTAATATTTAAAAAACACTTTTATGTCAATAAACTTACTTTTTTATGTTGATAAACCTAGATTAAAAACTCATAAGAAAAGTTGTGTATCTTAAAAAACATCTTGTATGGTAATAAAAATTAAATTAACCAAAAAAAGTTTTAAAACTTTTTAGATGGTTTTTAACAAAGTTATTCAACGGTTATAATCAAACTTTTTTAATTTAATGAAACTCTAATTTTAAAAGTTACGAAGTAACGCATTAAAATTAGCTAGTTGAATTAATCCCGATTTTTATCGGGATCTTATGATTTAATATTCCTAAAAAATCAGAAGAAGATGACAATTATAGAAATTGATTTCAAAAAAATTAACAGGATAAGAGTAATTATTGTGTTTGTCTCGCTGAAAGCGTCTCAGATTCCTATAGAATGGTAAACAAGAGGGAAAAATTGATTTTCAAATCTATAAATGTTTAGAAACTAATTCCTAATTTTCTTTTTATTCGGATATTTGTAGAAGAATATCTTTTTGAATTCCTTACAAATGATCAATACCTCCACTTTAAAAGCTTTAAACACTTCCCTTTTTGGCGAACTCTTTTTTGACGATTTATATAAAAACATATATGCAACAGACGCTTCTGTTTACAGAAAAATTCCGATTGCAGTGGCGTTTCCAAAAGATATAAAAGATATTCAAGAACTGATTGGGTTTGCAACTGAAAAAAATATCACTTTAATACCAAGAACTGCAGGAACATCGTTGGCAGGACAATGCGTAGGCGATGGCATTGTAGTAGATGTTTCCAAACATTTTACCAACATTTTATCTTTTGACGAAAAAGCAAAAACTATTATTGTAGAACCTGGAATTATCAGAGACGATTTGAATCGGTTTTTAAAACCATACAAATTGTTTTTTGGACCAAACACCTCAACCTCCAATCGTTGTATGATTGGTGGTATGGTGGGCAACAATTCATCAGGAAGTACTTCTATTCAATATGGGGTTACACGTGATAAAGTATTAGCGATTGATACTATTTTAAGCGATGGAACGTTGGTTACTTTCCAAGAAACTTTATCCGAAGAATTTATCAAAAAAACAACAAAAAATACTTTAGAAGGAACTATTTATAAAAGTATTTATTCTGAACTTATTCAAGAAGCTGCACAACAAGAAATAAAAAAAGAATTTCCAAAACCAACAATTCATAGAAGAAATACAGGCTATGCCGTTGATGAATTTTTAAAATCAGAACTTTTTGGCGGAACAGAATCAACAATTAATATTGCAAAATTTTTAGCAGGTAGCGAAGGAACCTTGGCTTTTTCTACGGCAATTACTATTCAATTAGACGATTTGCCACCACCAAAAAGTATTATGGTAACCTCGCATTTTAAAAGTATTCAAGAAAGTTTGCAAGCTACAGTTATTGCCATGAATCACAATTTATATACCTGTGAATTAATGGACAAGGCTATTTTAGATTGTACAAAAAATAATAGAGAACAGGTTAAAAACAGGTTCTTTTTACAAGGAGAACCAGCAGCGGTTTTAATGTTAGAAGTAAGTGCAAATACCCTTGAAGAAGCTGAAGTTCTTGCTGAAAAACTAATTGCTGATTTAGAAAAAAACAACTTTGGTTATCATCATCCAAAAGTATATGGAGAAAATATTGCCAAAGTTCTTGAGCTACGAAAAGCAGGTTTGGGTTTGTTAGGCAATATGGTTGGCGATAGAAAAGCGGTGGCGTGTATAGAAGATACGGCTGTGGCTTTAGAAGATTTGCCCAATTATATTGAAGAGTTTACCAAAATGATGGACACCTATCAGCAAGATGCTATCTACTATGCACATGCGGGTGCTGGCGAGTTGCATTTGCGCCCGATTCTAAATTTAAAGAAACAGGAAGATGTGGTGTTGTTTCGAAAAATAACTACAGAAACTGCCAAACTAGTAAAAAAATATAAAGGTTCTTTTAGTGGCGAACATGGTGATGGAATTGTACGTGCAGAATTTATTCCTTTGATGATTGGCGAACAAAATTATCAAATCTTAAGACGCATCAAAAAAGCATTCGATCCAAACAATGTTTTTAACAAAGGGAAAATTACCGATGCTTTTTCTATGGATAAAAGTTTGCGTTATGAAATTGACAGAAAAGAACCCGTCATAAAAACCATTCAAGATTTTTCTGATAGCGAAGGAATTTTAAAATTAGCAGAAAAATGCAATGGTTCTGGAGATTGTAGAAAATCTGCTGAAGCTGGTGGCGCAATGTGTCCTAGTTATAGAGCCACCAAAAACGAAAAAGACACCACACGTGGTAGAGCCAATATGTTGCGTGAAGTGTTAACAAACAATAACGCTACAAATAAATTTGATTCTAAAGAACTAAAAGAAGTTTTTGACTTGTGTTTAAGTTGTAAAGCCTGCGCCTCTGAATGTCCAAGTAATGTGGATGTTGCAGTATTGAAAGCAGAATTTTTATATCAATATCAAGAAGCAAATGGCTATTCTTTTCGAAGTAAATTATTTGCCAACAATGTAAAATATAACAAGTTAGGAAGTATTTTTCCTACATTGACCAATTTGGTTTTAAACACCAATATGACCAAAAAAATGATGGGTGTTGCAACCCAAAGGTCTGTTCCAAAATTAGCATCAAAAACCTTAAAAAAGTGGTTTTTAAAACGAAAAAAATTATCAGGAAATAGTAAAAAAGTATATCTTTTTTGCGATGAATTCACCAATTTTTATGATGTAGAAATAGGAAAAGACGCAGTCATTCTTTTAGAAAAATTGGGCTATACTATTCAAATTGTCAATCACGAAGAAAGCGGAAGAAGTTTTATATCTAAAGGTTTTTTAAATGAAGCCAAAGCTATTTGTAATATCAATATTGAAGTTTTTAAAGATATTATTTCTGATGAAACTCCATTAATTGGTATAGAGCCTTCAGCCATTCTAACGTTTAGAGACGAGTATATTCGCTTGGCAGATGACAAAACATCCGCAGAAAACATTGCTAAAAACACGTTTACTTTTGAAGAGTTTTTAGAAAAAGAATTAGACAACAAAAATATCTGCAAAGAACTATTTACAAAGCAGTCAAAGACTGTTAAAATTCACGGACATTGTCATCAAAAAGCATTGTCTAGCACGCATGCTTCTTTTTCAATATTAAACATTCCAGAGAATTATAAAGTTACTATCATGAATACAGGTTGTTGCGGAATGGCAGGTTCTTTTGGCTATGAAAAAGAACATTATAAAGTAAGTATGCAAGTAGGGGAGGACACCTTGTTTCAAAAGGTTAGAAACTGCTCAACAGACACAGAAATTGCAGCTGCAGGTACAAGTTGTCGACATCAAATTTTTGACGGAACTAAACGTGTTGCCAAACATCCTATTACTATTTTGAAGGAAGCGCTTTTGTAGTTTACAGTATTCAGTTGCAGTTATCAGTATTCAGTCGCAGTCATCAGTCATCGATCATTAGTCATCAGTTAGTAAACCTAATGTTTAAAAAATTACAATTAATAGAAGATTAAAATTATGGGTAAAAAACAGAAATACATAGCAGCTTCTCATCGCTATAAAAAAATGAAATATAGAAGAACAGGAAATAGTGGTTTGCTATTGCCTGAACTTTCTTTAGGTTTATGGCATAATTTTGGCGAAAATGACGATTTTAAAAATGCTAGAAATCTTTTAAAATGTGCTTTTGATAATGGAATTACCCACTTTGATTTGGCAAATAATTATGGGCCTCCTTATGGTGCTGCTGAAACTACGTTTGGAAAAATCTTAAAAAAAGATTTTAAACCGTATAGAGATGAATTGATTATTTCATCAAAAGCAGGCTATGATATGTGGGAAGGTCCTTATGGAAATTTTGGCTCAAAAAAATATTTAATTTCCAGTTTAGATCAAAGCTTACAAAGAATGAATTTGGATTATGTGGATATTTTTTATCATCATAGACCCGATTATGACACGCCTTTAGAAGAAACGATGAGTGCTTTAGATTTGATGGTAAAACAAGGAAAAGCACTGTATGTAGGTATTTCTAATTATCAGCCCAAAGAGGCAGAAAAAGCCTTTGAAATATTAAACAATTTAGGAACTCCTTGTTTAATTCATCAGCCTAGATATAGCTTATTTGATAAATGGATTGAAGACGGACTGTTAGATTTGTTAGGAAACTCTGGGGTTGGTGCCATTTGTTTTTCGCCTTTGGCTCAAGGAATGTTAACGGACAAATACATCAATGGTTTGCCTAAAGACTCAAGAGCTGTAAAAGATGGCCGTTACCTAAAAACAGCTACCGTTTTAGAAAAACTACCTACCATAAAAGCTCTTCATAAAATAGCTGAAAGTAGAAATCAAAATTTAGCACAAATGGCCATTTCTTGGATTTTAAGAGATAGAAGAATTACTTCAGTTTTAATAGGAGCAAGTAAAACAGAGCAAGTTTTAGATAGTATAAAAGCAACTGAAAACACCCTTTTTTCAAGTGAAGAATTAGAGGCTATCCATAAGATTCTAAACTAAAAAAGCCGTTGCAAATAGCAACGACTTTAAAAATCTACAAAAAGATTGATCATTATTTACCTTCCTCCATTTTCTTTTTTAAGTCTGCAAGACCTCCAATATCTCCAAGCGTAGTTTTTTCTGCTTCAGCAGATTTAGCACTTGCTTTTTTGATATTCTTTCTTTCTTGAGCCTTAAAAATGGATGTATGAGAAATGACAACTCTTCTATATTCTTTAGAAAATTCTAAAACAATAAATGCTGCTGTATCTCCTTTTCCTAATTTAGAACCATCTTCTTTTGTTAAAAAACGATTTGGCGCAAAAGCTTCCACTCCGTCAGCAAAAGTTACAACCGCACCTTTGTCATTTTTCTCCTTAATAGTTCCTTCGTGTTTAGAATTTATAGCGTAGGTAACTTCATAGGCATCCCAAGGATTATCTTGAGTTTGTTTATGACCTAAATTTAATTTTCTGTTTTCTACATCCAATTCTAAAACTTGAACCTCTAATTTGTCGCCAACAGTTACAAAATCTGATGGATGTTTAATTTTCTTTATCCATGATAAATCAGAAATATAGACCAATCCGTCAATGCCTTCTTCCAATTCTACAAACACACCAAAATTGGTATAATTTCTTACGATACCTGTGTGTTTGGAACCTACAGGATATTTTTTAGTAATATCTGTCCAAGGATCTGGATGTAATTGCTTGATACCTAAAGACATTTTCCTGTCTTCTCTATCTAAAGTTAAAACTTGCGCTTCTACTTTATCACCAACTTTTACAAAATCTTGTGCAGAACGTAAGTGTGTAGACCAAGACATTTCAGAAACGTGAATTAGCCCTTCTACACCTTGTTCTATTTCTACAAATGCTCCGTAATCGGCTAAAACAACAACCTCTCCTTTTAGTTTATCGCCTACTTTTAATTCAGCATCTAAAGCTTCCCAAGGATGTTTAGATAATTGTTTTAAACCTAATTGAATTCTAGATTTGTTATCATCAAAATCTAAAATAACAACATTTAATTTTTGGTCTAATTCTACAACTTCATTGGGATGATTGATTCTAGACCACGATAAATCAGTAATATGTACTAAACCATCTACACCACCTAAATCAACAAATACACCATAAGAAGTAATGTTTTTAACAACACCTTCTAATACTTGTCCTTTTTCTAATTGGCTAATAATTTCTTTTTTCTGCAATTCAATATCAGCTTCAATCAATGCTTTATGAGAAACAACCACATTTTTAAACTCGTGGTTGATTTTTACAACTTTAAATTCCATTGTTTTCTCTACATATTGATCGTAATCTCTAATTGGTTTTACATCAATTTGAGAACCTGGCAAAAATGCTTCGATGCCGAAAACATCTACAATCATACCTCCTCTTGTTCTGCATTTTACAAACCCGTTGACAACTTCACCTGTTTCGTGTGCATTATTTACGCGTTCCCAAGCTTTTATAACTCTTGCTTTTTTGTGCGATAATACTAGCTGACCAGAAGAATCTTCTCTTTTATCAACCAATACTTCCACTTTATCTCCTTCTGCTAAATTAGAATTGTAACGAAATTCATTTAAAGAAATAACTCCTTCAGATTTAGAATTAATATCAATGATTGCATCTCTATCTGTAATTCTAATCACAGTTCCTTCTATGACATCACGTTCGTTTACAAAACCTACAATTCCCTCTAGCGCAGCTTCAAATTCTTTTAATTTTGATTCATCTACAGCTTCAATACCTTCTTCGTATTTGTGCCAATCAAAGTTTTCTAAAAATTCTTGTGGATCTACAACTTTTGTTTCTGTAGTTTCAGCAGTTTCTGTTGTTTCAACGGTTTCTGTAGTTTCAGGAGCTATTACCTGCTCTTCAGTTACTTTTGTTTCTTCAGACATTTCTGAAAATATTTTTTGTATCTTTTTGTTAATCAGATTATTAACGATTTTAACGCAAAGAGATTATTGATATATACGTTTTCTAAAATTCCTTTTTGTAATCTGTCATCGAAAAAAGGAGTGCAAATGTACAAATTTTTGCTGATTCTTAAGTTTTTATGTCAATTTAGTTTGACAAAAAACTACCTTTGCATCCCATTTTTTTATTTTGATAAACTATTTTGAATGGATAAAAAAACAAAACAGCTAGTAGATAAAGGTATTATGCTTCCATTAATGGAAGAATTTTATACCATACAAGGCGAAGGATGCCATACAGGAACTGCGGCTTATTTTATTAGAATTGGGGGTTGTGATGTAGGTTGCCATTGGTGTGATGTGAAAGAAAGTTGGAATGCAGCTTTGCACCCGCCAACATTGGTAGATACTATTGTAGAAAACGCAAAAAAATATGCTGATACTGTGGTTATTACTGGCGGTGAACCGCTACTATGGTCTATGGATTATATCACCAATTTACTTCAAAAAAACACTATAAAAACCCATATAGAAACTTCTGGTGCTTATCCTTTTTCTGGAAAATGGGATTGGTTTTGCTTATCTCCCAAAAAAACAAAACTTCCTTTAGATGAAGTTTATAAAGAGGCGGATGAATTAAAAATGATTATCCATAATAAATCTGATTTTGATTTTGCCGAAGAACAAGCTAAAAAAGTAGCTAAAAATTGTCAGCTTTTTTTACAACCTGAATGGAGTAAAAGAGAAAAAATGACACCCGAAATAGTTGATTATGTGATGAAAAATCCTATTTGGAAAATATCATTGCAAACGCATAAGTATTTGAATATTCCCTAGGTTTAGGGTTTGTTAAGAAATAAGATGTACAGAATTGACGATGATATTTTGTACAGTAACAAGGCAAAAAACGTAAATATAGCCATAGCTACATTGAGGCTTTTTAACGAAGTTAGTGTGCAAAAAAGCAAGTCAAAATGGATAGATTATTTTTTAACAAACCCTTAGTTAGCAGTAACAGTTTTCAGTATGTTCAATGCCTAAAAAAGGTTGACTGCTCTGAAATTTATATTAAAAACATCTTTGTATAAAAAAACCTTCCAAAAAAAAGGAAGGTTTTTCAATTAGTTATCAAACTTATTCTTTATGTAAATATACGGCAGAGGCTTTAGAAAGATCAGCATTGTATTTTGGGGTTAAATTACCACCACTGTCAATATCATTAAATGCTAAAATTCTTCCACCACCATTACCTGCTTCGGCAATAAAAACAGTTTTGGAATCTCCATCATAAGCAACATCAACAGGGTTTCCTAATAATGTATTAGCACCCGAAACTCTTATTTGATTTGATAGTGCTAGTGTGCCTCCATTTGAAGTTCCACTAAAAACATTGGCAAAATTATTTATAATATGGAAACCACCATCATCTTGCCCATTAGAGGCTTCGCCAATGTCTGTTAAAACCATAACGTCAGATGAAGCATCATAAGTAAGTCCGTGAGTTCTAACAATTCCTTCAACAACAATTGTTTTACTTGCTGATAAAGTTGCGTTGCTAGTATTGTTTAAAAAGTTGGTATATACCGCCAATTGATTTGTGGTATCTACTATTGCATACAAATCATTTCCAATAAATATAATTCCCCAAACTTTAAAATCTGTTGTAATGGTATTTCTTAAAGTAAAATTACCTCCATTATTGGTATAAATAAAAAGCCTACCATCTTTGGTTGAAGGATCTCCGTCTGCATCTGCATTGTCTGCAACTACATACATACTTCCTCTAACCGCAACTTCTCTAGGACTTTGCATATCTAAAGAACCAGAAATATTTGCTGCAACTGTTGCAGAAGTATTAAATACATTAATGTTTGCATAGCCTTCTAAACCGAGACTACTTCTAGAGGCTTGCACTACCAAATCTTCACTTGAATCGTAATAAACCCCATCTGCTGCGGTTATAGGAGTGGTTAAAGTAGCTTTATTAACATTATCCAAATCGGTTACGGTATACATAGTTACATTTCCGTCTGCATTGTTAGATGTAAATAAAACTTTAGTTTGAATAATAATTGGGTCATCATCATCAGAACAAGAAGTGAATGCCATTACTGCTGCGCATAAAAAAGCGAATGTTTTTATTGTTTTCATAATTGTTTAATTTTAGTTATCAATTATACTTACGATAAAAGTGAGTGATTGGTTTTTATTTTTTTGAAAAAAGTTTACTATTAATAAAATTTGTTGCTGGATAGTTTTAAAATATTTGATGAATATCTTCATTTTAGAGATGTTAAATTTGTTTTAATAAAACATAAATCAATCTTTTTTATATCTAATTAGAATATATTTACATTATATTTGTTAAAAATAAAGTTAATTAACCAAAAATTATCCCCAAATGATTAAATTAGAAGAATATAAACTTGTTGGTTTTAAAAATGTTTTAGACGCTGATTTATCTTTTAATAATGTCAATGTCATCATTGGGCCTAATAATTCTGGTAAATCTAATTTTGTTCAATCCATTTCGTTTTTAAACTTTATTATAAACACTGCATCTACTGACGACCTTGAAACTTATTTTGAGAATGGATTTCACAGGACATATTTTAGAGAATTGATTCCTGCAACTAATGATATTGAAAATCTTCAACACACAATAGGTTTTTCTTTAAAATTTTCAAATTCAATTACGAATCGAATATTTAATTATTTTTTAGAATTAGAAGCAACTCAAGATATATTTGAGATAAATTATAAAATTGTAAAAGAATCTTTAGATACAAAAGAATCAAATAAACCAGGACAAGCAATTCGTGTTTTTAAAAGAGAGGGAAACAAAGTTAACTATGGTTCTAAATTGACTAAAACAGGTCTATTTGAAGAGCTCCCTTCTCATTTTAGTGTTATTAGAATTTTAAAATTGGTTTTAAATCCAGCAACAAAATCTTATGTTGATGCTGTAGATAGTTTAAATGCTATCATAAAAACACCTGTTTTTTATTTTTCAAATTTAGAGTTGTTAAAAACTGAAAATTCTGATAGATTACATTTTCATAATGGTAGGATAGTGTCTTTTGAATTAGAAGAAGAAATCATTAAATTAGAAAAATCTGAAAAATGGAATATATTTAAAACGGCTCTAAATAATATATTAAAAATTGAAAACGTTTTTGTTAGAGAATATGCATTTGCTGATGAAGAAAATAAAGAAAAGGTACAAAAAAATTTAACTTTTAAACATTTTAATATTGCTAAAAATTTAAACCATTTTTCTGACGGTACAATTTTAATAATAGCACTGATTACAAAAATTTTATCTAGCGAGAATGATATTTTTTTAATTGAAGAACCCGAAAACTCAACACATCCAAAAGCTTTGGTTGATTTATTCTTATTTCTAAAAAGTTTTTCTGAAAACAAACAGTTTATAATTACCTCTCATTCTATTGCAATTTTAAATAAAACCAAGGCTGATAATATTATCATTAGTAGTATTAATGAAAATGGTAAAAGTGTTTTTTATAATATTGCTGACAAAGTTGATTTAAAAAGAAGGCTTAAACAAGGGCATATAAACTTCAGTGATGAACTTTTTTTTGGTAATTTGAATGAAGATGAATTTGAGTAAATTATGGACTTAAAAAAGAATAGTAATTCTGTGCTTTTTTTATACGAAGGAGAAACAGAAAAAGAATTTTATAAAATAGTTTTTGAAAAGTATATTGAACCTCGTTTATTACGAATAAACTACGGAAATTTAAGAGGTGTTTATGATATAAATAACAAAGTTGAAAGTAAAATAAAAACGTATTTAGATACTAAAAACTCAAAGGAATTTAAAGACATCAATGTATTTGTTGCTTATGACAGAGACGGTGATAGAAATACGGATTCTTTGTTAAATTTAGAAGAACTAAAAAAGAATTTTATTTTTAAAAACTCTAGGATAAAAAGCATTCATGAAATTATAGCTACTCAAGATTTAGAAAGTTGGCTGTTCAATGATTTAGAAGGAATATATTCATTTCTTAAAGTGCCAAAAAATAAAAGAAATATGAAGGCGTATCCAAATTGTGAAATGGTTACTAATCGAACTCTTTCAAGTTTATTTCATCGGTATGGCAAACATTATCAAAAAGGTAAAAAAGTTGTAAATTTTATATCATCGCTTGATATTGAAAAGATATTTAATTCAGTTGAAGATTTAAAAGACGGTGTTAAAAAAATACAAGAACTTTATGAATAGTAGCATTAACAATGCAGATAAAGAAGTAAAAGACAGTCATATATTATCAAAAAAAATTGATAAATATTCTTTATCTTTACTTTATTAAAACAAACATTATGAGTACATTAGAAATGCGTCAAGAAATGTTAGAACTTATTAAGAATGAAGATGATATTTCTTTAAAAAGTTTATACAATCTATTTAAAGAATACAAATATCAGCGTCATTTAGATAAGATGATTGCTGAAGGTGAACAAGATATAGAAGCAGGCAGAATTTATAATTTAGAAGAAGTAAAAGACTTTATAGATAGTTGGAAAGTATCATAAAACCAGTTTTTTGGACTAATAGAGCAAAAAAAGATTTAGAGCGATTAATGAGTTTTTACGCTCAATTATACACTGAAAAAAAAGCAAAAGAAATTGGGTATAATATTTATAAAAAAACAAAAATATTAGAAAACACAAACATTGATTTAACTAAAGTTGGAGCTATTGACGAAGATTTTTCTCATTTAAAACATTCCTATAGAAAGCTTTTTCAAAACCATTGCAAAATAACTTACAGAGAAGGTAAAACAAAAATGTTTATTGTAAGGATTTTTGATACAAGACAGCATCCAAATAAAAATAGGTAGTTTTAGAGTCTTAATTTCCCCTTCGGGGAATTAAAGAGGCTTATTATAAAACCCAAAACTCTCCACAATCAATTCTTCAGAAACCTTACAATCCAATTTAAAATCTTCAAAGTCATTTAACAAAACAAAATTGACTTGCCCTTTTAGATTTTTTTTATCGTGTTTTAGTAAATCAATAATTGAAGAAAAATCATTTTTTAGTAAAGGTATTTTATCATAAATTGATAAAACAGTTTCTTTAATTTCTTGTACTTTTTCTCTAGAAAACCCTAGAAGTTTTGACGAAATATAACTCTCACAAACCATTCCAATAGCAATGGCTTCACCATGTGTTAGGTTTTTCTTATCATCAGACTCTAAATAAAAAGACTCAATAGCATGCCCCAAAGTATGACCAAAATTCAAAATTTTACGCAAGTTTTTTTCTTTAGGATCTTGTAAAACAATGTCGTTTTTTATTTCTATAGATCTAAAAATTAAATCATTGATATTTATGTGTTTATTTCTTTTTATCTCATTAAAAAGCTGAATATCATACGTTAAACCATATTTAATAATTTCTGCCATTCCAGATTTCATTTCTCGCTCTGTAAGAGTTGCTAAATACTCTTCATCAATCAACACCATTTCAGGGTTTGCAAACAACCCAATCTGATTTTTTAAAACGCCCAAATCAACACCCGTTTTTCCACCCACAGAAGCATCTACCATTGATAGTAAGGTAGTTGGAATATTTACAAAATCAATTCCACGTTTAAAACAAGAAGCCACAAATCCGCCTAAATCCGTAATAACGCCACCACCCAAAGTGATTAATAAACTATGTCTATCACCACCCAATTCAGTAATTGCATTCCAAACCAAAATACAAGTTTCTACATTTTTGTTAATTTCCCCAGATTCAATTTCTATAAGTTCAATAGTTTTATCCGTTTCAAGATTTTTGATAAACTTCGGATAACAACATTCAAACGTATTTTCATCAACCAAAATAAAGATAGTAGAATAGTCTTTTTCAACAATGAGTTTAGAAAGTTTTTTATACGCTTTTTCTTGAAAATGAATAAGATATGTTGCTGCCCGAATAGATTTCATCCATAAAATATTTAAGGTGCAAAATTAACTAGAAATTATTGAATTATCTATACCTATCTTTGTTTGAATAAAATTTGAATTCATGGAGCTTTTTGAAAATACAGAAATCGCTTTTTCTTTAAAATCAGATTCACAATTAGAACGCGCTTATTTTCTCTTTAAAATGATACAAAACGAACCCATGGTAAGAATTGGTAGTGCAGTTACCAACTTTGCATTAAAAGTACATCTGCCAATAGAAGGCTTAATTCGTTCAACAGTTTTTGATCATTTTTGCGGTGGTGTAACAGAAGACGATTGTTTACCAATTATAGACAATATGTACAATAATGGCAATGTACACAGTGTTTTAGACTATTCTGTAGAAGGAAAAGATGAAGAAAAAAGTTTTGATGATGCTTTAGCAAAAACGGTAAAAACCATCCATTTTGCCGAAGAAAAAAAATCAATTCCCTATGCAGTTTTTAAACCCACAGGCTTTGGACGCTTTGCCCTATATCAAAAAATATCTGAAGGAAAAGAATTAACAGTAGATGAAAAATCAGAGTGGATACGAGTTACAGAACGTTTTCATACGGTTTGTAAATTGGCGGTAGAAAAAGACGTTCCTTTATTGATTGATGCCGAAGAAAGTTGGATGCAAGATGCAGCAGACAATTTAATAGAACAATTGATGGAAAACTACAATAAAAAGAAAGCCATTGTTTTTAATACCTTGCAAATGTATCGTCATGATAGAATGGATTATCTGAAAAAATTATACAAAAAAGCACAACAAAAAGAATATTATATTGGTATAAAATTAGTTCGTGGCGCATATATGGAAAAGGAAAGAGAACGAGCTGAAGAAAAAGGATATTCATCGCCAATTTGCAAAGACAAACAAACTACGGATAACAATTATAACGAAGCCATACATTTTATGATTGAACACCCAAACTTGGCCTTATTTGCAGGAACACACAATGAAGAAAGTTCCCTATTGATAGTAGAATTAGCCAAAAAATATGGAATAAAATCAGACGATATGCGCTTATGGTTTGGACAATTATTTGGCATGAGCGATCATATTAGTTATAATTTGGCCAAAAAAGGATATAATGTTGCAAAATATGTTCCTTTTGGTCCTGTAAAAGATGTAATGCCTTATTTGATAAGAAGAGCAGAAGAAAACACTTCTGTAGCAGGACAAACAAGCAGAGAGCTAAACCTCTTAAAAAAAGAACGTAAACGCAGAAAACTATAATGACAACAGTAGATGAAATAAAAGCATTATTGCAAAAAAATAAAATGCGTTTGTTGCAAGAATTAAAAGAAAGTAAAGAAGCCATATATTTGATAAAGAAGGCAACGCATACTTCTTTAAACGAAGAAGAAAAAGAAAAAGTAAAATCACAGTTACTAGATATTTGCAAATCAGTTCCTGCATTAGCCGTTTTCTTATTGCCAGGAGGCGCATTATTATTACCGCTACTCATCAAATTAATTCCAGATATTTTACCATCAGCATTTAGAGAATAATAGGGCTTAAAAAGCCAATGCCATTAAGTAAACGAATTTTCAATTGATGAATTTAAACAAAAGATAAATCTTTATTCCTCTACGGGAGTTGCCTCTATTTTAGAAAAATCCAACCCAACATTTACTAAAATATTAAACCATTGAATTATCTTCTTAATATTAGAAGTATAAACTCTTTCATTGTCATAATTTTGCAAAACTTCAGCAAAATAGCTTGTTAATTTAGAGTTACTTTCCTTATGAGAAATGGTTTCTTTTCCTTCGGATTTTTCAAACATTGCTTTAAAAATAGTTAATAAAGGAACGTCTTCTTCATAGGTATAAATAGCAATGCTTTCTAACATACTCACATTTTTTGTAGCATTTATAGCAAGCCGTTTTTTATCAACCAAACCCTCTACAATAATTACACTTTTAGATTGAGAAATTACCTGAAACAAACCTGGTTTTCCGCTAACGGAAATGATTTTATTAAATTCCATTTATATATTTTTTGTCTAACTTTAAAACTTATTTTTTCTTTTTCAAATTTGGAAAACGCATTCTATAATCCGTATTAATTTTTCCTTTAGAAATATTTTCTAATTTCTTTTTAAGAATTCTTTTTTTTAATGATGAAAGTTTGTCGGTAAACAAAATCCCTTCAATGTGATCGTATTCATGCTGAAAAACCCTAGCTATTAATCCATCTAAAGTTTCGGTATGCGTTTTAAAATTTTCATCTTGATATTCAATACTTATTTTCTCTTTACGAGAAATATCTTCTCTAATATCGGGAATGCTTAAACACCCTTCATTAAAAATCCATTCGTTCCCATTTTCTTCTAAAATTTGAGCATTGATAAAAACTCGATTAAAGTTTTTTAAAACGTCTTTTTCGTTTTCAGACAACTCTTTATCTTCTGAAAAAGGGGACGTATCTATGACAAACAAACGAATTGCTTTTCCTATTTGCGGAGCTGCTAAACCAACACCGGAAGCATTATACATAGTTTCTTTCATATTAGAAATTAATGCTTTTAAATCGGGGTAATTTGCATCAATTTCTTTTCCTACTTTACGTAAAACAGGGTCTCCATAAGCAACAATTGGTAATATCATTTTACTTTTTTTACTGATTGCAAAGGTACAAAGAATGCTTTTTGCGTAAAATTATTTAGGATATAAAATCAATGTTCCGCATAGAATAAGGCACTTATAAAATGTTTAGTGTAACCATAATAAAGCACATAGTTCTATGTTTTCTATGTACCTATTGTGGTTTCTAATCTTGTAAGGCAAAGACTTGACGTAATAGAGCCGTATTACGCAAACCTACTTTTTCTCTAATTCCTTTTTCCTCAATTTCAATCATTTTAAAAACACCTTTTAACGCTTGCGTTGTTACATACTCTGTTAAATTGGGGTTTACTTTGGTAACAAATGGAAGGGAATTGTATCTTGTAATTAAGTTCGTCCAAATTCTGTCTGCTCCAACTTTTTGAAACGAATTATCAATCACTGGACTAAATTGATTGTACAATGCTGTAGTTGTTTTTCTTTGTAAATAGGAAGTTGCGGCATTTTGTTGTCCAAGCAAAATGTTTTTGGCATCTGCAAAAGTAATCTCTTTTACGGCGTTCACAAAAATTGGCGTAGCGGTTTTTACGGCATCTTCCGCTGCTCTGTTCAATACTTTTATTCCTTCATCAGCCAAATTGCTTAAACCTATTTTTCGCAGACCTTTATCTACTGCTTGTAATTCTTGAGGTAATAAAATTTTAACGAATTCATTTCTATAAAAACCGTCTTTGGATGTCAGTTTAGAAACCTGATTTTCAATTCCGTTATCCAATGCTTGTCGCAATCCGTTGCCTATTTGTTCTTGGTTGAGACCTCCACTAGGCAATTGATTGACAATGTTTTGCAATTCTGCGCATCCAACAAACTGAATTACGACTACTAAAACTAAAAATCTTTTTATCATTTTTTTGAAATGTTTTATCTGTTTTTTTCAAAGATAACCATTTCATCTCTTTTAGTGTACGGTCTCATTTTTTGGGATACATAACATTTTTGTATATGGTTTGTTGCATATTTTAAACAATTAATTTAGCAAATAAAACACAGATTTAGAGTCTGCTAGAATTTTTGCAAATTACTTGAAATCAAGATATTAATTATATATGGCTTTCCTATTATCAAAATCTGTTATAGATAAATACATTAGCTTATTACCTTTTCTAAATGCCATATTTTGGAAACAATCTGCCATCCATTTTCTCCATTAATAAACCCAAGATGATCTACAAATACGTTATTGTGAGCTCTGATTCTTATTTTTACTGTGGCGCAAGCGGATGATAGCCAATCAATCATTAAAATTTCTGCTTCAGGCTCTTGTTTTTTGCTTGCAGGCGATATTCTTCCCTCTACATCTTTGCTAAAACTAGCAATTGGCTCCACAAAAACTTTGCCCTCATCAACATCAAAAAGGCTAGAGTTTTTATGAAATACTTTGTTAAGCTTTTCGGTGTCACAATAATAAAGTGCATCAAAATAAGTTTGTACTGCATTTAGTAAGTCTGTAGTTGAGTTCATTTTTTGTTTTTGCATAATTTCTAAAATTTATTTTTTTCAAAATTAGCCTGAATAACATTCTTTTGTTGATGTTCAAATTGAGGGTTTTTTATTTTTAGCTGAAAATTTTTCAACTATTCTGTAATTCCAAATCGTTAACTTTGTACTGTATGGAAATCAAATATTTTAGACTGATAAAAACAATTGCAGAAGAAGGAAGTATTGCAAATTCTGTTGAAAAACTTTTCTTGACACAATCAGCTTTAAGTCATCAATTAAGAGAACTTGAAGAACGATTGGGTTTTAAGGTTTTTCTTCGAACTCGAAATAAATGGAAATTGACAGATGAAGGAAACGAACTCTATAATTTAGGAAACTCTATTATTGAAAGTATTGAAAAAGGGTTTCAAAATATTGAACAGTTACGAACGGGTTCTGTTGGCACAATAAAAGTAAGTACCGAATGCTATAGTTTTTATCAAGGCCTTACCTCTTTTATTCAGAAAATGGGGCTTTTGTATCCTGAAATAAATGTTGATTTGATTCTTGAAGCCACACATCAGCCTATTTCAAAAATTTTGTCAAATGAAATTGACATTGCGATAGTTACCTCAAAGCCTCAAGACGAAACTTTATCAAGTATTGAAGTTTACGAAGATGAGATTTTTGCAATTATGCATCAAGAAAATCGATTAAAATCGGTTAGTTTTTTGGATGCGAATGATTTTTCAAAGACACATTTAATAATTCATTCTTTTCCTTTAGAAACAGTTTCTGTTTATGAGCAATTTTTAAAACCAAATAGAATTAACCCAATCAAAATTTCTGCAATTCCATTGACCGAAGTTGCTTTGGAAATGGTAAATGCTAATATGGGAATAATTTGTATGCCAAAATGGGCGTTAAAATCTTTTAAATTATCAGAAGATTTGATTTTTAAAAGGATTGGAAAAAATGGATTGAAA
>JBMYWO010000003.1:0-53488 GCA_049607505.1 Polaribacter sp. | reverse complement strand
TAAACGGTTGTGTTGACCGTGAGTTGCTTGACCAACTCCGCCAAAACCGTGGCGTTTTACCACTCCTTGAAAACCTTTACCTTTTGATACACCAGATACATCAACGAATTCGCCTTCTTCAAAATGTTCAACTGTAATCGAGTCACCTAATTTGTACTCTTCTTCAAACCCTTGAAATTCAACGACTTTTCTTTTAGCAGTGGTGCCAGCTTTTTTAAAGTGACCGTCTAACGCTTTGTTAGAACTTTTTGCCTTTTTGTCATCGAAACCCAATTGTAACGCATTGTATCCGTCAACCTCATCGGTTCTGACTTGGGTAACAACGCAAGGACCTGCTTCAATGACTGTACAAGGAATATTCTTCCCGTTTTCATCAAATAAGCTGGTCATTCCTATTTTTTTACCTATTAACCCAGACATTTTTTAATTATTATTTTCTAATTACTATTTTATATTTTCCTTTGAGTTTCATTCAAAAAAAACAGCGTAAAACAAATTCAACGCTGATTTTGTTTTTCCGTTTTTCCTTTGCGAAACGCTCTGGACATGTTATATATAAATTGCTTTATATATTTGAGGGTGCGAAAGTAGTTTATTTTTTTCTTATAAAATAATGTTTTTTTAAAAAAGTTGAGATTTATATAGCCTGCCTATGGTAGCAAAAATAGATAGCGTATTGATTTTTATATTTTAAAAAAGTTAGTACATTTGCGCCCACTTACTACGAGATGGTAGGAATATTAATAACCAAGGTCGAGAACCTTAAAAAATTAACATAGTATGCCTGTAAAAATTAGATTACAAAGACACGGTAAAAAAGGGAAACCATTCTATTGGATAGTTGCTGCTGATGCTCGTGCAAAAAGAGATGGTCGTTATTTAGAAAAATTAGGAACTTACAATCCAAATGTAAATCCAGCAAGTATTCATTTAGATGTAGATGGTGCTGTAAAATGGCTACAGAACGGTGCGCAACCGACGGATACTGCTAAAGCAATTTTATCTTATAAAGGGGCTATGCTAAAAAATCATTTAGTTGGTGGTGTAAGAAAAGGTGCATTGACTGAAGAACAAGTAGAAGAAAAGTTTACGGCTTGGTTAGAAGAAAAAGCTTCTAAAATTTCTGCCAAAGAAGAAGGATTGTCCAAAGCGCAAGTAGCCGAAAAAACAAAAAAATTGGCAGCTGAAAAAGCAGTTAATGAAGCAAGAATTGCTGCTGCACAACCTGTAGAAGAAGTAGCTGAAGAAAAAGTTGAAGCTACTGAAAAAGAAGAAGTTATAGCTGAAGCCACTGAAACAGTTGAAGAAGTAGAAGCTACTACAGAAGAGAAAACAGGGGAGTAAATTAGGATTACGATCATGCGTAAAGAAGATTGTTTTTATTTAGGCAAAATCGTAACAAAATATAGTTTTAAAGGTGAAGTTGTTATCAAACTAGATACTGATGAACCTGAATTGTATAAAGAAATGGAATCAGTATATGTCAATTTAGACAATCATCTGGTTCCTTTTTTTATTGAAAAAAGTTCGTTGCATAAGGGGAATCAACTGCGTGTCAAGTTTGAAGATGTATATTCTGAAGAGGAGGCTGATGCCATCTTAAAATCTGAAATTTATTTACCTTTAGATTTGCTACCAAAACTTTCTGGGACTCGATTTTATTACCATGAAGTCATTGGTTTTAAAGTTGTTGATATTTCTTTTGGTAAAGTTGGAACTATTGTTCATATAAACGATAAAGCCGCACAACCACTTTTTGAAATTGATAGAGAAGGAAAAGAAATTTTTATTCCTATGATTGATGATTTTATTAAAAAAGTGGATAGAGAACACAAAACAATAGAAGTGGAAACGCCTGAAGGGTTGATAGAATTGTATTTATAGTTATAAAATACTGAAATACACTTCGACAGGATCAATGTAAAAGTTCAGCATAAAAAGAGAGGTGGCCGAGTGGTCGAAGGCGCACGCCTGGAAAGTGTGTATCCTGCTACAGCGGGATCGAGGGTTCGAATCCCTTCCTCTCTGCTACATTCTTATACCTTAATTAATAAAAAAAATTCAAATTTGAATTGTATCTGTATTTTTTTATTATCTTTAAATCCAAATCTTTAAAAGACATTAAAGATATCTTTTTATAATATTTAATTAAATTCAACAAAAATGAAACAAAAATTACTTTTTTTAACCCTATTTGTACAATGTATTTGTTATTCTCAAATTTCAATTGATAATTTTTTTAGTGTGCCAGCTAGTTACAACGTAGTTACTTCAAGTGTAGCTATAGATCAAAGTGCCGTTGGAGAAAATTTAACATGGAATTTTACCAACCTTACACAAACAGGAAACACAGAAGATGTTCATTCAGCACCAACTTCTAGTGAAACTACGATTTATCCAGGAACAACATTAGTTATTACTACAACAGACGGTAATAGTAATGAGGGTAAATTTTTTATAAAAGAGACGATGAGTAATGAGGTTTCAGTAACTGGTTTTGTTACTCCTGATTTGACATTAAATTATAGTACAGATAATGCTTTATTAGGTTCTTATCCAATAAGTTATAGCGATGCTGCTGTTACAGATACTAGTGCAGGAAACTATAGTTATACTGCTGACGGTAACACATATGCTGGAACGTTTACTGGAACTGTAGAAACCTCTGTTAATGCTTACGGAACACTTACAACCAATGATTTAGGTCAAGGAGGATTTAGCGGAACTGTAACACGTGTAAAAAGTATTCAAAATTTAACTTTGATGTACCCTGTTTTTGGAAATATAGGAACTGGTACTTTAACATCACATAGCTATTACGATGACAATAATAATGGTTATCTTATATTTAGAAGTACTAGATTTGAACTTAATGTATCTATACCTACAATTATTACTATTAACGAAGATAGAATAGTATATGAAAGTGTGTTAAGTGATACATTGGGTGTTGATCAAAATGAATTTATCTCTGATGATGAAGTCAAAATTGCTCCAAATCCTGTAGGAAATTTTCTAAACCTACATACAAGTAATCAAGTAATTAAATCTATATTAGTAACAGATGCTACTGGAAAACAAGTATTAAAATCTTACGGAGAAAATACTTCGTTGCCTGTAAGTAATTTACAAACAGGTTTTTATATTGCTAATATTACTACAGAAGATAATCATTTTACGCTAAAATTTATTAAAAAGTAATAACAAAAAATTTTAGCTAATTTTAAATTTTAGATAGCGTTTGGTTGGGCAAACAAATTGTTGAACATCATTCGTTCAAAACCTTCTTTGATACTCATACTAAATTGTACGTTGCTTTAGCAGGATATAATTTAGTGTGAGTATTCCATCAATTTAATGCGATTACATTACTTATGTTATGGTGAAAAGACAACTGATTGTTTTGTTCCATAAATTCTGTTGACAGAAAATTTATTTATGTTGCACTTTTACTTCAGAAAAATCAATCATTCAACTTTAAAACTGCCATAAACGCTTCTTGTGGAATTTCTACATTTCCAACTTGACGCATACGCTTCTTCCCTTTTTTCTGTTTTTCTAATAGTTTTCGTTTTCTAGAAATATCGCCTCCATAACATTTGGCAGTTACATCTTTACGTAAGGCTTTTGTAGTTTCACGTGCAATGATTTTTGCACCAATGGCAGCCTGAATTGGAATATCAAACTGTTGCCTTGGAATTAGTGTTTTTAATTTTTCAACAATTTTCTTACCAATTGTATAGGCATTATCAGCATGTAATAAGGCAGAAAGCGCATCTACAGGTTGCCCGTTTAATAAAATATCTACACGTACCAATTTTGATTCTTTCATACCAATAGGATGGTAATCAAAAGAAGCATATCCTTTAGAAACAGTTTTTAATCGATCATAAAAATCAAAGACAATTTCCGCCAAAGGCATATCAAAAATCAATTCAACTCTTTGTGTTGTTAAATAGGTTTGATTTAAAATTTGACCACGTTTTTCAATACACAAACTCATTACTTGACCCACAAAATCAGATTTGGTAATGATAGACGCTTTAATATAAGGCTCTTCAACTCTGTCTAATCTTGACGGATCTGGCAAATCTGACGGATTGTTTAGTAGAACAATTTCAGTAGGATTTTTCTTGGTAAATGCGTGATACGAAACGTTTGGAACTGTAGTAATAACCGTCATATTAAACTCACGTTCTAAACGTTCTTGAATAATTTCCATGTGCAACATTCCTAAAAACCCACATCGAAAACCAAAACCTAATGCCGCAGAACTTTCTGGTTGAAAAACTAAGGAAGCATCATTTAATTGCAGTTTTTCCATAGAATATCGCAACTCTTCATAATCTTCTGTGTCAACAGGATAAATTCCTGCAAAAACCATGGGTTTTACATCTTCAAAACCATCTATAATTTCTGTGGTTGGGTTGGCTGCATCGGTAATGGTATCGCCCACTTTTACTTCTTTTGCGGTTTTTATTCCAGTAATTAAATAGCCAACATCACCTGTTTTTACCGATTTTTTTACAACTTGTTCCAACTTCAATGTTCCCACTTCATCTGCAAAATAATTTTTGCCCGTTGCCATAAACTGTATCTGTTGTCCTTTTTTTATTTCGCCATTTATAACACGAAAATAAGTTTCAATTCCTCTATAAGAATTATAGACAGAATCAAAAATTAAGGCTTGTAGTGGCAAATCAGGATTTCCTTTTGGTGCAGGAATTCTATCAATAATTGCCTCTAAAATAGCATCAACTCCAAAACCTGTTTTTCCACTAGCGTGAATTACTTCTTCAGCATCACAGCCTAATAAATCTACAATATCATCGGTAACTTCTTCTGGATTTGCAGACGGTAAATCTACTTTGTTTAACACAGGAATGATTTCCAAATCGTTTTCTAAAGCTAAATATAAATTAGAAATGGTTTGTGCTTGTATGCTTTGTGCAGCATCTACAATGAGTAAAGCGCCTTCGCAAGCAGCAATAGAACGAGATACTTCGTAAGAGAAATCTACGTGACCGGGAGTATCAATTAAATTTAAAATATATTCTTCACCTTCATAGACATATTCCATCTGAATTGCGTGCGATTTTATGGTAATGCCACGTTCGCGTTCCAAATCCATATTGTCTAGCAACTGATCTTGTTTTTCTCTATCGGTTACAGCACCTGTATAATCTAACAATCTGTCTGCCAGTGTACTTTTACCATGATCTATATGTGCGATAATGCAAAAGTTTCGAATGTTTTTCATGTAAAAAAATAGTTCAATTGGCTACAAATATAGCTGTTTTATTGTTGATAAAAAGAGCTTGAATTGAAAATTGAAAGTAGTGTAAATGGAATTTTTTGAGCATCCAATTGTATTCTCTTTTTTCTATCTTTATAGCAAATAATTTACACTATGAAAATTGACGGGATTGATAAAATCATTATCAAAAGATTGCTAAAAGATGCGAGAACACCTGTATTGAGTATTGCAAGAGAAGTTGGTATTTCTGGTGCAGCCATTCATCAACGATTGCGTAAATTAGAAAAATCTAATTTGATTGATGGCTATAAAATGGTGATTAATCCAAAATCTTTGGGTTATACAACAACGGCTTTTGTAGGTGTTTTTTTAGATTCATCTAGTCAATATTCGTCAGTAGTCAAACGCTTAAAAGAAATACCTGAAGTTGTAGAAAGTCATTATACCACAGGGAATTATCCTATTTTTATAAAACTTTTATGTAAAAATAATGAAGGCTTGATGCATCTTTTAAACACACATATTTTAAGCATTAAAGGAGTTTCTAGAGCAGAAACGTTTATTTCTTTAGATCAACAAATCAATAGACAAATTCGTATTTGAACTTTTTATTTCATTCTTTGAAAATTATAGCATTGAAATAGCACTTTAAAACAAGCTTCTAAACAATTATATTCTTTCCAACAAAACAACATTTTCTACATGATGTGTTTGTGGAAACATATCTACGGCTTGTGTTTTTACAATTTTATAGATTTCTTTCATCAATGCTATATCTCGTGCTTGTGTTGCAGAATTGCAACTTACATAGACAATTCTTTTTGGCGCAATATGTAGTATTTGTTGCACTACTTTTTTGTGCATTCCGTCGCGCGGAGGGTCTGTAATAATCACATCGGGTTGTCCATGTTTATCAATGAATTCTTGTGTAAAAACAGTTTTCATATCTCCCACATAAAACTCGCAATTATCTATTTTATTGAGTGTTGCATTCTCTTTTGCATCTTCAATAGCCTCGGGTACGGATTCTATACCAATTACCTTTGCTGCTTTTTTTGATACAAATTGTGCAATAGTTCCAGTTCCTGTATATAAATCATAGACCAATTCGTTGCCCGATAAATTGGCAAAATCTCTCGTTATTTTATATAAATTGTAGGCTTGATCTGAATTGGTTTGATAAAAGGATTTTGCATTAATTTTAAACTGTAGGCCTTCCATTTCTTCAAAAATATGGTTGCGTCCAGAAAACAAAACTACTTCTTGGTCATAGATAGTATCATTCGCTTTTTCGTTAATAACATATTGTAAAGAAGTGATTTGTGGGAATTTTTCTTTTAAAAAATTTAATAATAATTTGCGTTTTTTACTATCATCTTTATAAAATTGAATGACAAGCATAATGTCTCCAGTAGAAACAATACGCAACATCATAGTTCTTAACAACCCATCTTGTTCTCTTGGATTAAAAAAGGAAATGTTGTGAGCAATTGCAAATTGTTTGATGGTATTTCTAATTTCGTTGGAAGGGTCTTCTTGAAGATAACATGTGTTAATGTCTAAAATTTTGTCCCACATTCCTGCAATATGAAAACCCAAAGCATTTTTATTGTCAATTTTTTTATCAGATTTAATTTCCTCTACTGTCAACCATCGGTTAGAAGAAAACGAAAATTCCATTTTATTTCTATAGAAATATTGTTTATCGCAACCTAAAATAGGAGTGATTTCTGGCAACTCTAAATGCCCAATTCTCAATAAGTTTTGTGTAACTTCTTTTTGTTTATAAAACAATTGATCATCATAGTTCATGTGTTGCCACTTACAACCACCACAATGTTCAAAATGCTCACAAACAGGGTCTGTTCTTTTATCGGATTTTTTATGAAATTTTATGGCTTTTCCTTCAAAATAAGCCTTTCTTTTTTTTCCTGTTTCAACATCAACAATATCACCAGGAACTGTATTGGATAAGAAAATGACACGTCCGTCAGGAGCTTTGGCAACTGTTTTTCCTTTTGCGCCCGCATCAATAACTTCAATGTTTTGAAAAATTTGATTTTTTTGTTTTCTCCTACCCATATTGCAAAAATAATCATCGGCCTTGATATACCAAGAAACAATGGTGATTTTATCAGTCGTCAGTGTATGATCAAAGATTTTGTTTATTGCAAGGGAGCATGCTCCCTTGTTAATAGTAGGTATATCTTCTCACTTTTGCAATGTGTTTTGCTAAACGCATTACTTGATGCGAATATCCGTATTCATTATCATACCAAATATAAATTACAATGCTGTTTCCATCTACAATGGTTGCTTTGCTATCAAAAATTGAAGGTGCTGTTGTTCCAATAATATCTGAAGATACCAATTCGTTGTCTATAGAATATTTAATTTGCTCTACCAAATTTCCTTCTAAAGCATGTTGTTTCATTATTGCATTGATGCTATCTACAGTAGTTTCTGAATGCAATTGTAAGTTTAAAATGGCTAATGACCCATTTGGTACAGGAACTCTAATGGCATTTGAGGTTAATTTTCCTTCTAATGCTGGCAATGCTTTTGCAACCGCTTTTCCTGCTCCAGTTTCTGTAATGACCATATTGAGTGCTGCGGCTCTACCTCTTCTGTATTTTCCGTGCATATTATCTACCAGATTTTGGTCATTTGTATAGGCGTGAATGGTTTCTAAATGTCCTTTTTTAATTCCGTAATTGTCTTCTAAAACTTTTAAAATTGGTGTAATGGCATTGGTTGTACAAGATGCTGCTGAAAAAATATTTACGGTATCTGGGTTGTGTTCTAAATGGTTTACTCCGTAAACAATATTAGGAACTTCTTTTCCTGGTGCGGTTAATAATACTTTGCTTGTACCTTTAGCAATGAGGTGTTTGCCCAATGCTTCTTTGTCTCTAAAAGCACCCGTATTGTCTATGATTAAAGCATCTTTAATTCCGTATTCTGTATAGTCTATATCTTCTGGTTGATTTGCAGAAATCATATAAACGGTTGTTCCATTGATAATTAACGCATTGTTTTCTAAATCTGTTTGTACAGTTCCTAAAAAATTTCCGTGTACTGAATCGATATTTAATAGGGAGGCTCTTTTTTCTAAAACGGTTTCATTAATTTTTCCTCTGGTTACAATGGCACGCAAACGCAATTGAGAACCTTTTCCCATTTTTGTCATCAATTCACGTGCTAGCAAACGTCCTATTCTTCCAAAACCATACAAAACAACATCTTTTGGTTGCACATCTTTTGCTTTTTTTACGTCTTTTAATTGATGTTGCACAAAGGCTATTTTGTCTTTACATTTGGTAGGATTCAAATGGCATTCATACGCTAGTTTGCCAATGTCTAATTTTGATGCTGGTAAGTCTAATTGTTGAATTGCTTTTGCAATTTCTAATCCATCTTTAATGCTAATAGGTTTTGCAACAAATTCTTTTGCATAGGCTATTAAATTTAAAACTTCGCTAGCTCTTTTATCTACCAGAGGGTTTCTAAATAGTACTAACTCGATAGATTTATCATACCATAAATCGTTTACAATATTGATAAATTCTACTGTGGATCTTCTAATTTGAGCTTGTGATGTTACCTCTTTTTCGTAATTTAAAATTGTTGCCATAATTGTATAGAGAAAAATTAAAATTTCCTGCAAAAGTATTTCTTTTTTTAAGAAAACGAAATCGATTTCGCCGTTTTTATTGCAAAAAAAATATCCTGCATTAGCAGGATATTAATAAATTAGATTAAATTTTTAAGTCATTTATTTTAATCATCTTTTTTCTTATCATCTTTAGAAGTTTTGTTCCAAATTTTAATTTCATCATCTTTGGTAACTCCTTCTAAAATTTCCACATTCACACCATCTGAAGTTCCTAGTTTAAGTGTTCTTTTCTTAAATTTACCATCTTCCTCTTTTACTTCTACATAAGGTTCTTCGGTTTTTTTATCAAATTTTAATAAGGCTTCTTTGATGGATAAAACACTGTCTTTTTTTTCTAAAACAATATCAGCATTGGCACTATATCCTGCTCTTATAAAATAGTTGTCGTCTAAAGACACATCTGCTTTAATTTTAAATTGAACTGCACCACCTTCTTCTGTTCCTTTTGGCGCAATAAAATTTAATTTTGCTGGAAACTTTTTTCCTTCTATGGCTCCTATGGAAACTTCAATATCGCTTCCGCTTACTAATTTTCCTACTTCGGATTCATCTACTTTTCCTTCAAAAATCATTTTGCTCATATCTGCAATAGAGGCAATGGTGGTACCTGCATTAAAGTTATTAGATTGTATGACTTGGTCTCCTTCTTTAATAGGAATTTCTAAAATGGTACCAGACATTTGCGCTATAATATTGGTGTTTGCAGATGCCCCAGAACCCGATGATCCTTTCTTAATGATTTGATAATCGTTTTGAGCATTTCTTAAATCTTGCCTTGTTTGATTGTAGGTAAGTTCTGTGGTTTCAAATTCTGCTCTTGAAATAACGCCTTTGTCAAATAAGTTTTTATTTCTTTTGTAAGAAATTTCAGCATTTTTTAAACGAATTCTAATATTATCTACTCTACCTTTTGCACTAATTAAAGATTGTTCATTAGGCACTACTCTCACTTTTGCTATCAAATCGCCTTTTTTTACTTTAGCACCTTCTAGCAATAGTACTCTATCAATAATACCCGTAATTTGTGGTTTTATTTCAATTTCCTCCAAAGGCGTCACTTTACCCGTTGCTACGGTTTTTTTGACAATAGTGGTTTTAAATGGTTTTTCAGTTTCATATTCTACAATACTTTTTTTGTTCTTTTTTCCGAACCAAATTAGGGCGGCAATAAAAAGTACACCTATAATAATTAAAATAATTTTTGCTCTCTTACTCATAATTTGTGAATTGATTTTATTCTTCTCTTAATGCTTCTATTGGTTTTATGATGGTTGCCATATGGGCAGGTATTAGACCTATTAATGTGCCTAACACAACTAAAGTTGCAAAGGCAATAATAATAATAGGAATATTTACTGTGGGGTTGATCAGTGCGGCGTCTGGACCTTGCCCAAAAGCTGCATCGATAATATATAGAATTAAACTTCCAAAAATAATTCCTAGCATTCCTGCAACAGTGGTTAAAAAGACAGACTCTAAAATAATTTGTTGTCGTATACTTTTTGGTGTGGCGCCTAAAGCGCGTCTAATTCCTATTTCTTTGGTACGTTCTTTTACGGTAATTAATAAGATATTGCCAATAGCAAATACGCCTGCAATTAAAGTAGCAATACCCACAAACCACGTTAAAAATTGCATCCCTGTTAGAAACCCTGTTACTTTGCCTATTTCTTTACCAAGATTAACACTTCCAAAAGCTCTATCATCTTCTGGATGTACTGTGTGCAAGTTTTTTAGGGTTAAAATAATGTCTTTCTCCATTTGCTCAATGTTTGTACCTTCATTGGCAGTAATCATCATCCAATCTACATTATTGGCGGTATTATAAACTTTTCTAAAAGTTGAAAAAGGAATATAAGCAGTATCTCCGTCAAAATTTATAGTGGTTGAAGGCTCATAAACGCCTACAACTTTGTAATTAATACTATTTATTTTTATATATTGTCCAATAGGCATTTCATTTTTATCAAACAATTGTTTGTATATATCTTCTGATATGACTACTACTTTTGCTATTGATAAAATATCGTTTTCATTTAAAAACCGACCGTAAATAAGTTTTTTCTTTTGAATTTGATCTAATACAGGATAATCGCCACTTACTTTAAAATTGCCCGATTTAAACTCGTGAACAATTAAATTATTCGTCTGATTTCTAGGTGCTAAAAATTTTATTTCTTTGGCATATTCAGATTTTAATGCCTCAATATCATTTCTTTTTAATTTGAATCTTCTTCCCTCTTGAAAACCTTTAAAAGGGGTGTCTGTAGCTTGTGTCCAAACAAAAACGCTGTTGGTAGCAAAATTTCCAAATATTTTTTTGAAGCCATTTTCCATTCCTCTAGCCGAACCGAGTAAAACTACCAATAGGAATATGCCCCATAAAACTCCAATAATGGTAATGACCGTTCTTATTTTGTTTTTACGGATGCTTCCGTAAATTTCTTGCCATGTATCTGAATCAAATAAAAACTTCATAATTAATCTGCTCTTAATGCTACAATGGGTTTAATGTTTGCTGCTTTTTTTGCGGGCAAATAACCAGCAATTAATCCTGCAAGAATTAAAATGACGGTTGCTCCAATTACAATTCCAGTGCTTACACTAGGGTCTTTAATAAAATAATCTTCTTCTAAACTATCGCCAATTAAACTTAAAAGATAGGTTCCTAATGAGAGTCCTAAATAGCCAGCAATGGTGGTTATTAATACAGATTCTTGTACAACCATTCCTATGATGGATGCTGGTTTTGCTCCTAACGCTTTTCTGATGCCAAACTCTTTTGTACGTTCTTTAATCACAAAAATCATAATATTGCTAATACCTATAATTCCTGCTACTAAAGTGCCTGAACCTACCAAAATTACAATAGCATATAAAATACCCATAAACTGACCTACACCTTTATTGGCTTCTGCCATATTTCTTACAGAAAGCGCACTTTGATCATCTGGATGAATATTTAATTTGTTACGTAAATCACGTTCCATTTTGTTACCAAAAGCAATGGCTTCATCTAAATCTAACTTTGGGTTGTATCCTAGATTAATCTGACTGATATAATCGTTATTCCCATACATCATTTGTGCTGTGGTTAGTGGAATATATGCCAATCGTTCTTCGTTATCTCCACCTTCATCAGAAAAAATACCGATGATTAAGTAGGAACTTCCGTTTACGTTTACTCTTTTGCCAAGCGCAGGTTTTTCTCCAAACAAATCTTCTTTAATCAATCTTCCAATAACGATTACTTTCGATCTTTCATTCAAATCTCTTTCATTCAAATAACGTCCTTCGTCTATAATGGTTTTTTCTAAAAATTGATGATCTGGGTTTACAGCTCTTATGCTATAAATATTTGCTTCGTTTTTATATTTTATACTGAAATTTTTGTAAATTCTCGCAGATTTATATTGAATTTTACTTTCATATTCATCTTTCACAAAATTATAATCATCATTTCTTAATTGAACTCTTCTTCCCGTTTGTAGTCCTTTGTAGGGTTTTGATGTTTTCCATACACGAACAAACATCGCATTTTGAGCATCGTCTGCAAATGCGTCTGTAAAAGAATTGCTTAAACCACTTACAATACCAAATAATAGGGTAAATAATAAAATGGCAAAAGCAACTGTAAAACCAGACATCACGGAACGTAATCTGTTTTTATTGATACTTTGAAATATTTCTCTCCAACGATCTAGATCAAACATACTTATACGGCTTTAGCAGTTTTTGTTAATTTATCACTAATAATAACACCGTCTTTTAAACGAACTATACGCTCTGTTTGTTCTGCTATTTCCTCTTCGTGTGTAATTACAAAAACAGTCATTCCTTCGTTATTGATGTCTTTTAGTAAATCCATAACGGAGTCAGAAGTTGTAGAGTCTAAAGCTCCTGTAGGTTCGTCAGCTAGTACAACTTTGGGTTTTGTTACCAAAGCTCTAGCAATAGCAACACGTTGTTTTTGACCCCCAGAAAGTTCGTTTGGCAAATGGCTTGCCCACTCTTTTAGACCCACTTTTTCTAAATAGTCCATAGCAACTTTTAAACGCTCTTTTCTACTCATTCCCTTATAATATAAAGGTAAGGCAACATTTTCTAAAGCTGTTTTGTAAGATATTAAATTGAACGATTGAAAAACAAATCCTAAAAATTTATTTCTTAAAATAGCTGCTTTTTTTTCGTTTAAGTTTTTAATTAATTGATCATTTAAGTAATAATTTCCTTCATCGTGAATGTCTAATAAACCAACAATATTTAGTAAGGTAGATTTTCCAGAACCCGAAGAACCCATGATAGAAACAAATTCGCCTTCCTTAATATGTAAATCTATTCCTTTTAAAACGTGTAGCGAATCTTTGCCAATTGGATAGGATTTGTGTAGTTTTTCTATTTTAATCATTGGTTGGTTAATTTTTATACTAAAGTACCTAAAGCTACTGATTGCGATTACTAATATTTTGTTAAAAGCAATTTGCTATACTCAAAAAAATAATGCCGTTTTTTAGTATTTATAGCAAATTGAACGAACTTTAAACTTGAAATTTTTTTAAACTTTAAACTTTAATTACTACCATAAGACGTAACAATAAAAAAAATGTTACAGTATTTTTAAAAAAAGATAAGGTACTTTTGTAATGTAATTTTTTATTGACTTTTAATGATTGATATTCCTAAAAATAAGAAACTCATTTTGTTTGACGGGGTTTGTAATTTATGTACTAATTCAGTGCTAAAAGTCATTAAATATGACAGAAAAAATATTTTCTTATTTACTGCAATTCAATCTGAAATCGGGCAAAAAATCATAACTCATTTAAAAATTGATATTTCAAAAGTTGATTCTATAATTTTGTATGAACCTACTGTTTCCTATGATATAAAATCTTCAGCAGCCATAAAGGTGATGAACAGTTTTGGCGGACTTTGGCAAATGACAAGAATATTTTGGATTTTTCCTGAAGTCTTTAGAAATGTAGTCTATGATTTTATTGCAAAAAACAGATACAGATGGTTTGGTAAAAAAGAAACTTGTATGATTCCAACACCCGAACTGAAAGATAAATTTTTGAGTACATAACTGTAAACGTTTTTAACGGTTAAGAAATAAAACGCTCTAAAAAACCAGTTTTTTTGGATAATTTATTTAAAAATGATAAACTGTACACTTAAAACTATATATGATATATCAACAATACGGTTACACAATGTTGGCAACAAGCTAAAACAGAAAAAAGGAACTCAATTAAGAATTCCTTTTTATTTCTTCTATTTAGTTACGTTTCAAAAGAGAAAGAGGCTTGACCAAATCTATATATTGCAAATATAGAAATATATTTCGATATTGCGAAATATATGAGAAACGAATTACGAAATAAATATTTATCAAGACCAAGACATAATAGATATCTAAATGCAACAGGAAACAACAAAGTTCGCGCTAAAAGACTATATAACGCAAATATTAGGTTAGCACAAGCTATACATCCAATCTTAACTCAATTTGAAGTTGTTTTAAGGAACAGTTTAAACTCACATTTATCAAGTTATTTCGTTGACACAGATTGGATTATAAACCAAAAAAATGTCTTTATGAGAAATAATTCATTGGCTCACTCTCATTACTTTTTAAGAAATTCAGTTTTAAAATCCGAAAGAAAATTAAGAAGAAGAGGAATTCCTGTTACAAATGGGAAAATTATTTCTGACCAAACATTTGGATTTTGGATTGCTTTATTTCTCGGGCATCATTATTCATTAATTGGTGGACAACCGATACATATATTTGCACATAAACCAGCAACTGAAGATAGAGCAAGTTTATATTCAAAATTAGACGATATTAGAAATTTTAGAAATAGAGTAAATCATTGTGAACCTTTATGTTTCAATGGAAATAATATCGACTGTACTGAAATATTAAATATAAGAACTAAACTTTACAACTTAATAGACTGGATTGAGCCTGAATTAGTCCCTTTTTTCGAAAGCATTGATAATGTTATGAACAAAGTTGATAATATAATGCAGATATAAAGCCAGTTGCCAACACCGTATAAAATTAATTGCTAGTTTTAGCTTATTTACGAAAGTTCTCGCAGACTTTAAATCTGTGTTTTATTTACTAACTTTAGTGCTTGAAACACGCAACTAATCTTATACATAAACGTTGTACCCAATTTGAGAAAAATCTCGTTCTTCATTAAAATTTCGGATTTTACCAATAGAGATTAATAATAGAATATTGTATTTGAAGTATGTATAAAGAAAAACTAAAATTTATTGACCTTTTTTGTGGAATTGGAGGTTTTAGAGTTGCTTTTGAGGAAGCTTGTGAAGAAAATGAAGTTCAATCTGAATGTGTATTCTCATCAGACATTGACAAGTATGCTCAAGACAGTTATGAAGCCAACTTTGGAGAAAGACCTGCTGGAGATATTACTCTGATAGATGAAAAAGAAATTCCCGACCATGATATTCTTTTTGGTGGGTTTCCTTGTCAGCCATTTAGCATCATTGGACAAATGAAAGGAATGGATGATACTAGAGGAACTTTATTTTTTGATATTGCTCGCATAATTAAAGAAAAAAAACCAAAAGCATTTATTTTAGAAAATGTAAAACAACTTGTCGGACACGATGGTGGAAAAACTTTAAAAGTAATCGTTCAAGCTTTAAAAGACATAGGTTATCATGTTCAATACAGCGTTTTAAATGCTTTGGATTATGGATTACCACAAAAACGAGAAAGAGTTGTGATAGTTGGTCATCGAGAACCTATAATGTTCACTTTTCCAACCCCAGAAAAACCGTATAAATCTTTAAAAAAGATTTTAGAAAAAAAAGTAGAAGACAAATATTTTGCGTCTGAATACATAAGAGAAAAAAGAAAAAATAAGCACACGTCTTCCTATTACCCATCTATTTGGCACGAAAATAAATCAGGAAACATTTGTTCTTACCCATATTCCTGTGCGCTTCGCTCAGGTGCATCTCATAATTACCTTTTAGTGAATGGAGAAAGAAGACTAACACCAAGAGAAATGTTTAGACTACAAGGATTTCCTGATTGGTACAAAATCATAGTTAGTGATGCACAAGCAAAAAAACAAGCTGGAAACGCAGTCCCTGTGAATATGATAAAAGCAGTTGTAGAAAAACTTCTACCTTATGTTGCTACAAGTTTAGACCAATCTTCAGTTCTAAGAGAATATGACTTACAATACAACCCAAGTTAATGGCTAAAAAATCACCAAAATTAAGAACTGTAACAAAGTCAGTTTCAGCTTATCCGTTAAATCAATTTAATGTTGATTTTCCATATATTTTAGGTCAAGAAATTGTTTATTTATTAGCAAGTAAAGGTAGACCAGATTTACAAGGAAACGAATGGGAACAAATTTTTGCTAAATGTATAGGAGCAGATTGGAAACCATCTAATGTTGGTTTGGATGATGTTATTATGGGCAATACAGCTTGGGGAGCGAAAACTGTAAAGTCAAACATAAAGGACTTTAAGAAATTAAAACAAATTCGTCTCATTTCAGGACGAAATTCGCCTGTATATTCATACGGAGGAACAATAGACACAAGTGCTGACCCAAATATTATCGGAGAGCAAGTTTTAGAAATTTGGAATGAAAGAGTATCAGCAATTCGAGAAAAATTCAAGCATCTTCGAACCGTTGTACTTGTCAAATCAAATGATTTGTCACAAGTAGCAGTTTTTGAATTTGATACTGTGAGATACGATTCTGAGTTGTACGAATTTATTTGGAACAAGAATGGAAACTTGGAAGGTTACGAAAAAGGTACTGAACATAAAAGCGCAAATAAGCGTTTCACTTGGCAACCTCACGGTTCTCAATTTACAATAACTGAGATTGTACCTGAAAAAACTCTAATACTGAAAATAAAGCAACCTAAAAAACTTGATAAAGCCAAAATACTTGAGGCAATCGGATTTGATAAAACTTGGGTAACAATAGAACGGAAATAAAAACTGGGCACAACAAGCTGTATATAATTAATTATAAGCTATTTACAAAAATTATTGCAGATTTTCTATTCGTTTTTTATTTGCTAAATTAGTTGCTTATACACGCAAATAATCATACACAAACACGTTGTGCCTAATGCTAGAAAAACAGAAATCACATTAGATTTTTGTACCTTTGATAAATGGAATATTGGGAAGAAATAAATAGTAAACTAAAACCTTGGATTGACACTGATTTGAATAAAACAGTAGTTGATTTGTTCGCTGGTTGTGGTGGACTTTCCCTTGGATTTGAAGCTAATGGATTTAAAACCATTGGCTATGAAATGGATGAAAACGCCACAAAAACATATAACGAAAATTTAATTGGAAAATGTTTCAATCAAAAACTGACAACGGAGACTATTTATCCAAAAGCAGATATTGTTATTGGAGGACCACCTTGTCAACCATTTAGTGTTGGCGGAAAACAACTTGGTTTAAAAGATTCTCGTGATGGATTTCCAATTTTCCTATCAGCAATTAAGCAACTAAATCCAGAATTCCTTCTATTCGAGAACGTTCGTGGAATGCTATACAAAAACAAATGGTATTTAAAAGAAGTTATTGAAGAACTTGAGAAATTAGGATATTATGTAAATTATTCTTTATTAAATGCAAAAGACTATGAAGTTCCGCAAAATAGAGAAAGAGTTATTGTTATTGGTTCTAAAAAGAAAAATAGATACCCTAAAAAAATAAATCGAAAAGTTACAGCAGGCGAAGCATTAGGAGAATTAGCTTTTCAGTTTGACGAAAACTCAAAATTTTTCACAAAATCTATGGATGAGTATGTTGCCAAATATGAAAAAGCTTCAAAATGCGTAAATCCGAGAGATTTGTATTTAGATAGACCTGCTCGAACTTTAACCTGTAGAAATTTAGCTGGAGCTACTGGAGATATGCATCGAGTTAGATTAAAAGACGGAAGAAGGCGTAGAATCACAGTTAGAGAAGCTGCGAGACTTCAAAGTTTTCCTGATTGGTTTGATTTTATTGGCACACAAACGCATAAATACAATCAAATTGGAAATGCAGTAGCACCAAATTTTGCTTATCACTTAGCTTCTAGCATTAAAGACTATTTGACAAATAATTTAACGTATTTAATAGCAGAAAACGAACAATTCAAACTATTTGAGAATGAAGCAATATATCAGTCCAGATAAATCAAAAACATTTAAACAAAAAAACTCACAAGTTCAGGAACTGATAAACACTACGCTATACATTTTAGATTGTTTTGGTATTCCTATAGATACAACACCTAGAAGATTAGAGAGGATGGCGATTGCTTTTTTGGCTACTGCTGATATTAAAAGTATAAATGATTTCAAGTCTATTAAAGATTTTAATAGTGGTTACTCTTTAAAAACAAGAGATGTAATCAATTATGTCAATTTAAATTTTGGCGAAAACATTAGTTCGGGTTCTTACGATGATATAAGGAGAAAAGACTTAAAACTACTTACTGTTGCAGAGGTTGTTTTAAGGTCAAGTCCCAATTCTGCAACAAACGATTCTACACGTGGATATTGTGTTAACCCTCTTTATGCAGAACTTATAAAAAATTATGGTACTGAAAATTGGGAGAAACTTGTTACTAAAAAACTTCAAGATGTTGAACCTTTAAATCAAAAACTAAAAAGACAAAGGGAAATACAACGAGTTAATGTGGCTTTACCTTCTGGAGGAAAACTTGAATTTTCTGCTGGAAAACATAACGATTTACAAAAGGCAATAATTGAAGATTTTTTACCTAGATATGGTTTTGGAGCAGAAGTTTTATATGTCGGAGATACTTCAGATAAATATTTGCATTTAGAAACGGAAAAACTCGAAGAGCTAAATTTCTTTGAAATATCTCACGAAAAACTACCTGATGTCATTGCATATTCAAAACAAAAGAACTGGCTTTATCTAATTGAAGCAGTTCATTCATCTGGACCAATAAGTGAAATAAGACTTTTACAGCTTGAAAAATTAACAAAGAATTGTAAAGCTGACATTGTCTATGTGACTGCTTTTTTGGATAGACCAAAGTTTCGAAAATTTATTGCTGATATAGCTTGGGAAACTGAAGTTTGGATAGCTGATAATCCTGACCATATGGTACATTTCAATGGAGACAAGTTTCTCGGTCCGTACAAAGTGTAAAGCACTAGGTACAATAATGTATAAAAATAATAGCGGTTTAATTGTTAAAACGAAACAAAGTAAATATAAAAGGTCTGTGTTTAACCGAAAAGTTAGTGCGTAAAAATCCGCTACTATTCTTATACTAGATCGTTGTGCATAATTAAACAAAACCTATAAAGTTCGGTAATTAACCAAACTTTTTTTTATACTTGCTAGAGTCAAATAAATTGCCTTATTTTGTACGTAATAAATAATACGTATGAATAAATTAACATTATCAATTAATCAAGCTGTCATTGACGGAGCAAAAGAATATGCTAAATCAAATGGGAAAAGCCTATCAAGGATTGTTGAGGAATATTTAAAATCCTTATCCAAATCCGAAAAAAGTAAACCTCCTCGTAAATTGGTAATGGAATTAAAAGGGTCTGTCAAAATGCCTAAAGAATTTAATTCCTACAAAGAGTTATTACAAGATGCTCTCATAGAAAAATATTTAAAGAAATGAAAAAAATATTTTTGGACTCTGATGTATTTTTAGACCTACTACTTGATAGGAAGCCTTTTATGGATGACATTGCTGAAATAATTGAAGATTCATTGTCTTCTGGTATAAAGATTAATGTATCTCCAATAACGATTACTAACATTAATTATATAATTGGGAAACTCGAAAATCAAAAAAGAGCAAATACTCAAAGGAAAAAACTTTTGAAGATAGTACAAGTGGAAAATGTTGGACAACCAATAATTATTAAAGCATCTGATTCTAAATTTAAGGACTTTGAAGACGCTGTACAAAATTATTGTGCTGAAGAATCAGGACATCAGATAATAATCACACGAAATACAAAAGATTACAAAGAAAGCGTCTTATCAATATTGACACCAAAAGAGTATTTGGCAAAAATTAAAAATGAATAAAAAGCCTTGCCACTAACATTGACCTATGTTTTATGAGTTATTATAAACTTACTTAAAACGTATAGAATAACTGTTAAAAATATTTGATTATAGGGAATAAGTTTGTTTATAAATAACTTAAAGCCTCATAAAGAAGATTCAGATTATGCTCTTATTAATAAGCATATTTAAACAATAAACTTCAAAAACTAAATGCAACCCACTACCTTATTCTACATCCTAATCGCAATTTTAATCATCAATTTTATTGTTGATAAAATATTAGACACTTTAAATTCAAAACATTTTGATGATGACATTCCGCAAGAATTAGCAGATGTTTATGAGGAAAAAGAATACAAAAAATCGCAAGCCTATAAAAAAACAAACGCAAAATTTTCTAACATCACTTCTTTATTTTCAATCCTTTTAACCTTGGTTTTCTTTTTTGCAGACGGTTTTAAATATGTTGATGATTTTGCAAGAAGTTATACCCAAAATCCCATTGTAGTAGCACTCATTTTTTTTGGTGTCATTATGATAGGTTCAGATATTCTAACAACACCTTTTTCTTATTATAAAACCTTTGTGATTGAAGAAAAATTTGGATTTAACAAATCCACCAAAAAACTATTTTGGATGGATAAACTCAAAGGTTGGCTGATGTCCATTATTATTGGAGGCGGAATTTTAGCTCTTATCATTTGGTTTTATCAACAAACAGGAAAAAATTTCTGGATATATGCTTGGATTTTAGTCGCCGTATTTTCTGTATTTATGAACCTCTTTTATTCAAAAATCATCGTTCCGTTATTCAACAAACAAACACCTTTAGAAGAAGGCGAATTAAAATCAGCCATAGAAGACTATGCAAAAAAAGTAGGTTTTACCATTGATAATATTTTTGTGATTGATGGCTCAAAACGTTCCACAAAAGCAAATGCCTATTTTTCTGGTTTTGGTTCTCAAAAAAGAATCACACTTTTTGATACACTCATCAACGATTTAGAAACCGAAGAAATCGTAGCCGTTTTAGCTCACGAAGTGGGCCATTATAAGAAAAAACATATTATTTTTAATTTAGTAACCTCCCTTCTATTAACAGGGTTTACGTTGTTTATTTTATCACTGTTTATCAATTCGTCCATTTTATCAGAAGCATTGAGCGTTTCTATTCCCAGTTTTCATATTGGATTGATTGCATTCGGAATTCTATATTCACCCATATCAGAACTCACAGGATTGTGTATGAATTATATTTCACGAAAATTTGAGTACCAAGCAGACAATTTTGCCAAAAAAACCTTTGCTGCAAAACCGTTAATTACATCACTTAAAAAACTATCAAAGAATAGTTTAAGTAATTTAACACCACATCCTGCCTATGTATTTATGCACTATTCACACCCAACCTTACTAGAAAGAGTCAGAAATTTAAAAAAGTAATTTCTTGCTCATTAAAATTCTTTGTGGTACTTTTCCTTTGCCAATAAAACGTTGGCTCGCAATGGCAATTTATGGAATACACGGCTACCATAGAAGAGGAGAACAAAGAAATAGCAAAGCGTTATAAAGATTTGCTACAAGGTACCTATGAAGTGTTATCAAAAGAAGATAAAATTTTAATTCGGAAAGCCTTTGATATTGCTCTTGAAGGACATGCTGAACAACGCCGAAAAACAGGAGAACCTTATATTTATCATCCTATTGCAGTCGCAAAAATTGTAGCGTATGAAATTGGTTTAGGTGCCACTTCTATTGCAGCAGCATTGTTGCATGATGTTGTAGAGGACACTCAATATACACTTGAAGACATTGAACAGTTATTTGGCGAGACCATTGCTAGAATTGTAAATGGATTGACAAAAATATCTCGTTTAAACAAAGAGCAAGATGCTTCTATACAAGCAGAAAACTTTCGAAAAATGCTCCTAACATTAAATGACGATGTGAGAGTAATCCTCATAAAAGTTGCTGACAGATACCACAATATGCAAACTATGGATGCAATGCCTGCACAAAAACAGGTAAAAATAGCATCAGAAACCTTATACATTTATGCACCTTTGGCGCATAGATTAGGTTTGTATAACATCAAAACAGCATTAGAAGATCTAGGTTTAAAATATACAGAACCAGAAGTTTACAATGATATTTTAAGCAAAATAAAAGAAAGCAAAGAAGAGCAACAAAAATACATAGAAACCTTTGCCGAAACACTACAACAAGGTCTTAATAATGAGAATTTTGAATATGAAATAAAAGGACGATTCAAATCTATTTTTTCTATTCGTAGAAAAATGCAAACACAAAATGTTTCTTTTGATGAAGTCTATGACAAATTTGCGATTAGAATTATTTACAAACCAACTTCTGAAGATGAAAAATTTGATGCTTGGAAAATTTATTCTATTGTAACCGACTATTTTAAACCCAATCCTTCCCGTTTACGAGATTGGATATCGCAACCAAAATCTACAGGCTATGAAGCCTTACATATTACAGTTGTGGGTCCAAAGAGCCGTTGGGTAGAAGTACAGATTCGTAGTGAACGTATGAACGAGATTGCCGAAAAAGGATATGCTGCACATTTTAAATACAAACAAGGAAAAATAAATGAAAATGGTTTAGAAGGTTGGTTAAATAAATTAAAAGAAACTCTTGAAAATCAGAGTTTAAATGCGGTAGATTTTGTAGAAGATTTTAAGCTGAATTTATACGCAAAAGAGATTTACGTTTTTACGCCAAAAGGCGATTTAAAATCACTCCCAAAAGATGCTTCTGCCCTAGATTTTGCCTTTTCAATTCATACAGATGTAGGTTTAAAATGCAGAGGCGCAAAAGTAAACGGAAAGTTAGTCCCGTTGAGTCATACCTTAAAAAGTGGCGATCAGATAGAAGTGATTACAACATCTACAAACAAACCCAATGCTAGATGGTTAGATTTTGTAATTACTGCAAGGGCAAGAACAAAGATTAAAGCCGCTTTAAAAGACGAAGAAAAGAAAATTGCAGAAGAAGGAAAAGCAATTTTAATGCGGAAACTTCGTCATTTAAAAATCACCTACAATAATAAGATTGTCAATGAATTGGTCAATTATTTTGAACTACGAACAAGTTTCGATTTATTTTTTAGATTTGGTAATGGCGCCATAGACAATACACAATTAAAAGCATTTGTAACCCAAAGAAACAGTGCTTTTATTAGCTTTTTTAAAAATAGATTACGCAGAAATCCATCAAAAGAAATTATTGATAAAGAAGAAGTTACACATAATTTTGATGGATTGGTATTTGGTAAAGACGAAGAAAAGTTTGACTATAAAATTTCTAAATGTTGCAATCCCATTCCTGGCGATCATGTGTTTGGTTTTGTAACCATTAATGACGGGGTAAAAGTGCATAAAAAAAATTGCCCTAATGCTATTTCCCTACAGTCAAATTATGCCTATAGAATTATGCCCGCAAAATGGATTGATTCTACAAAACAAGATTTTAAAGCAATTTTACACATTAGTGGCGTAGATAATCAAGGTATTGTGAATAATATTACCAAAATTATTTCTAACAATATGAATGTGTTTATTCACAGTATCAATATTTCTGGAAATGATGGTGTTTTTGATGGAAAATTATCCTTAAGCGTTAAAAATAGTTCTCAATTGACAAAATTGATGAAAAGCATTAAAAAAGTAGAAGGTGTTCAGAAAGTAGAACGTGTTAATACATTGTAAATATCATTTTTAAAAAAAGTGATTTTTATTTGTAAATAGCCGTAAATTTGTTTTTCCTAAAGACCTTTTAGGTTTTGGAAACCTGAAAGGTCTCTAATTCACAGTAGAATCAAGAAAAGCATAAATAATGCTAAATTTGTTTTCTCTTAAAATTAAATAATGAGTGCGTCTGTTAATCATCAAGAAATTGTAAAACGTGTTTTCACATCGTTTTTAGAAGAGAACAAACACAGAAAAACTCCAGAACGCTACGCCATTCTTCAAGAAATTTATGACGTTGATGAGCATTTTGATATAGAATCGTTGTACATCAAAATGAAAAACAAAAACTATCGTGTTAGTAGAGCTACGCTATATAATACCATAGAATTATTATTATTCTGTGGTTTGGTAAGAAAACATCAATTTGATGGACAATCTATGGCGCGTTATGAAAAAAGTTATTTCGATAAGCAACACGATCACGTAATTTTAACAGATACTGGAGAAGTAAAAGAATTTTGCGATCCAAGAATTCAGGTCATAAAAAAAACAATTGAAGACGTTTTTGATATTGAAATTCATAGCCACTCGCTTTATTTTTATGGAACAAAGAAGAAGGAGTAGTGTTCAGTCGCAGTGTACAATTTTACAGTTTCACAAATAAACAAATTCACAAATTCACAGTTTCACAAATTCACAGTTTCACAATTAAACAAAAAAATAATGGCAGTAGACTTATTACTCGGCTTACAATGGGGAGATGAAGGAAAAGGAAAAATTGTAGATGTTCTTACCAAAGACTACGATATTATTGCACGTTTTCAAGGCGGTCCCAACGCTGGACATACCTTAATTTTTGACGGATTTAAGCATGTATTACATACCATTCCTTCAGGAATTTTTCATAAAACCGCTTTAAATATTGTTGGAAATGGTGTTGTCATTGACCCTGTAATCTTTAAAAAAGAATTAGAAAATTTAGATAAACACACTATTGATTATACTTCTAAATTGCTAATATCCAGAAAAGCACACTTAATTTTACCCACACATAGACTGTTAGACGCAGCTTCAGAAACCTCTAAAGGAAAAGCAAAAATTGGTTCAACCTTAAAAGGAATTGGACCCACCTATATGGATAAAACAGGTAGAAACGGAATGCGTGTTGGCGATTTAGAATTAGAAAATTGGAAAGAAAAATATGACGCCTTAACAGAAAAGCATTTAAAAATGCTAAATTTCTTTGATGTTCAAATTGAGTATGATTTAAAAGAATTGGAGACAGAATTTTGTGAAGGAATAGCTACCTTAAAAAAACTACCATTTATTGATAGCGAAGAATTTATAAATCAAGCTATTAAAGATAAAAAAACAATTTTAGCAGAAGGTGCACAAGGTTCTTTATTAGATATTGATTTTGGTACGTATCCTTTTGTAACCTCGTCAAATACAACAGCAGCAGGTGCTTGTACAGGTTTGGGTGTTGCCCCCAACAAAATTGGCGATGTTTTTGGAATTTTTAAAGCCTATACAACACGTGTCGGTTCTGGTCCATTTCCTACCGAATTATTTGATGAAGACGGAAAAACAATGGGAAGAGTCGGTCACGAATTTGGTGCAACAACGGGAAGACCAAGACGTTGTGGTTGGCTAGATTTAGTCGCTCTTAAATATGCCGTAGCTATAAATGGCGTTACACAATTAATGATGATGAAAGGTGATGTGCTTTCTGGTTTTTCGACTTTAAAAGTATGTACATCTTACAACTATAAAGAAAAAAAAATCAGCCACTTACCGTACAATATAGAACCCGAAAATGTTTCAGTAAACTATACCGAATTTAAAGGTTGGAATGAAGATTTAACCAAAATGACTTCAGCAGATCAATTGCCAAAAAACTTATTAGACTATGTTGCTTTTATTGAAAAAGAAACAGGCGTTCCTGTAAAAATTGTTTCTGTGGGGCCTGATAGAAAACAAACGATACATCGGTAATTTGTATTTCTTTTAAGTTGATCACCTTGTTATAGATTATACAAACATAGGGGCTAAACAATGCTTGATTTTTATGAAAAAGCTGTCCACCAAAAGAACATTCAACTAAAAATTGATAATTAAAAAATTCCTATTTTTGCAGGATGTTAGTACAAGTTGTAAAGTCTAAAATCCACCGAGTAAAAGTTACAGGTGCAGATTTGAATTATATAGGAAGTATTACCATTGATGCAGATTTAATGGATGCTGCCAACATTATAGAAGGAGAGCGTGTTCAGATTGTTAATAATAATAATGGCGAACGTTTAGAAACCTATGCAATTCTTGGTCCTCGTGGAAGTGGAGAAATTACGCTGAATGGAGCTGCCTCTCGAAGAGTTGCTGTTGGCGATGTTTTAATTTTGATAGTCTATGCGTTTATGGAATTAGAACAAGCAAAAGAATTTAAACCCGCATTGGTTTTTCCAAACGAAGCAGATAATACACTTACATAAACGTTGAATTTTAAAAAAACTTTAAAAATTATATTACCTCTCTTATTGGGAGGTTTTTTAATTTGGTATTCTCTTAACATCGTTTCTCCACAAGAGTTAGCAACATATTTTAAAAACGCCAATTATTGGTGGATTGCTCTCGGATTATTTTTCGGAGTTTTAAGCCACTTATCTCGTGCGTATCGTTGGAAATATCTTTTAGAACCAATGGGCTATCAACCAAAATTTATCAATTCAGCCCTAGCGGTTTTGGTAGCATATTTAATGAATATTTTTTTACCTAGAGCCGGAGAAGTAACTAGAGCTGCTGTTATGGCAAATTATGAGAAAATTCCATTTGAAAAAGGCTTTGGAACTATTGTGGCAGAACGAATTGCGGATATGATGATGATGCTAATTATTATAAGCATTACACTCTTTATTCAATTTGATTTTATTTATGAATTACTAGCAAAAGATTTTAATCCAACAAAAATAATTATTTCTGTTACTGGGTTTATTAGTCTCTTATTATTATTTATTCTTTATATAAAAAAAGGAAAATCAAAATTTGCTTTAAAAGTTAAAACCTTTCTATTAGGCTTAAAAGAAGGTGTTACAAGTATTCTGAAAATGAAACATAAATGGTCTTTTATCTTTCATACCGTTTTTATTTGGGCTATGTACATCGCTATGTTTTGGGCAACAATTCCAGCTGTTGAAGGGTTAGAAGTTCCTATTGGAGGAATTTTAATTGGTTTTATTGCTGGCGGATTTTCTATTGCTGCAACTAATGGCGGTGTAGGATTATACCCTGTTGCTGTTGCAGGCGCATTAGCTCTTTTTGGTATTGATAAAATTACAGGAAATGCTTTTGGATGGATTATGTGGACTACGCAAACAGCAATGATTATTGTTTTTGGCGGATTGGCGTTTTTATTACTTCCTATTTACAATAAGAATACGTAGGCAAATCTATCTTAAAATTACTATATTTGGTTTAAACTTTTATTCTTATGGATACAAAAGAGAAAAGAATAGCACTCGCAAAATGGATTCTTGATACAGACGAAAATGCTTTAAATAGTAGAAAACTTAAGTATTGAAAGGGGTGTACGACAAATTTCTCTTTTTGTTAATAACTCCGTTTTTTTAAAAAGTAATAAGTCAACAAAATCAAGGGTTTGAAAGAACCGATATTTTAAAAATTTTCATTAAAGGGAAATTTGTCGTACACCCATAATTAAAATTGAAGTTATAATTGTAATAATTTTTAAGTGGCTTGCTATTGATTTAATCAATAAGAATGAAAAACATTGTAATTACGGGTACAAGCAGAGGAATTGGTTTTGAACTAGCAAAACAATTTGCAAATGCAGGTCATAAAGTTTTGACACTCTCTAGAAATACCAAACCTTTAGAAACTTTTAATCATCAAAATATTACTGCTTTGTCTGTAGATTTATCTGATATTTCGGACATTAAAAAAGCAATAGATTTTGTGGGTTCTGAATGGCAACACATAGATATTTTAATACACAATGCTGGAAAACTAATTCACAAGCCTTTTACAGAATTAACTCAAGAAGATTTTTTAGAGGTGTATCATGTAAATGTTTTTGCAGTTGCTGAATTGACAAAACAACTAATCCCTTTTTTGAAAAAAGGGAGTCATGTTGTTACTATAAGTTCTATGGGTGGTATTCAAGGCAGTATGAAATTTCCAGGATTAGCCGCCTACAGTTCTGCAAAAGGAGCAGTAATTACCTTATCTGAATTGTTGGCAGAAGAGTATAAAGAACAGCAAATTGCATTTAACGTATTAGCCTTGGGTGCAGTACAAACCGAAATGCTAGCGGAAGCTTTTCCTGATTATAAAGCACCGCTTTCTGCTAAAGAAATGGCGGATTATATTTTTGATTTTTCGCTTACTGGAAATAAATTTTATAATGGAAAGGTTTTGGAAGTTTCATCTACAACACCTTGATCAGTAGGCAGTTTCAGTTTACAGTAGGCAGTTTCAGTTTACAAAATGAAAAACGTTTAAATAGAACATTATCTCAAATAATAATTCTTTTAATTCCGCTAATAATTCCGTTCCTTTGGGAGGGTTAGGATGGGCTTCATACATCCCTAAAAAAGCAATTCCTTTAGTTCAATATTTAATTGAGGAGCATAATTTTATATTAAGGATTGTAAATCAGCGACAAAGCAAACATGGTGATTTTCGAAAATTACCAAATGGTCAATATCAAATTACGATAAATAATAATTTGAATCAATATCAGTTTTTATTAACGTTAATTCATGAAATTGCACATCATGTAACTCATCAAAAATTTGGTCGTGTGCAACAACCTCACGGAAAAGAGTGGAAAGCAATTTTTCAGCATTTAATGTTGCCTTTTTTACAGCCCAAAATTTATCCAAAAGAAATACTTCCGCATTTGGCAAATTATTTAATAAACCCAAAAGCAAGTACAGATACTGATGCTCAATTATCATTAGCTTTAAGAGGAAATGTGGCTGAAACTGGAAAGAATTTTATCTTTGAAATTCCAAATGGAAGTTTTTTCGTTTTTAAAAACACCATTTATAAAAAAGGAAATAAACGAAAAACACGATTTGAATGTGTAAATCAGCGTGATAAAAGAACATATTTATTCAATCAAAATGCTGAGGTAAAAAGTGTTGATGCCAACGCAGATATGTCTTTAATACTAAAACAAAAAAAATCTGAAGAAGGAAAAAATTTTGTTTTTGAAATTCCTTATGGGAGTTTATTTGAATTTAAAGATGTTGTCTATAAATTAGGCAAAAAACGTAGAACTCGATTTGAATGCCTGAATATGAATAATAAAAAACTGTATGTATTGAATGAAAACGCACAAGTAAAATTAATTAAAAAATGAGTAAAAATTATTACGCTGTAATTATGGCTGGTGGTATTGGAACTAGATTTTGGCCCGTTAGCACGTCTAAATTTCCAAAACAGTTTCATGATATGTTAGGAAAAGGACAATCTTTAATGCAGCGAACTTTTGATAGAATTAATGAATTAGTTCCTTCAGAAAATATTCTTATTGCTACCAACGAGCGTTATGAAGATTTGGTTTTACAGCAAATTCCGAAAGCAACAAAAAAGCAATTGTTGTTAGAACCTGCTATGAGAAATACGGCTCCTTGTATTTTATATGCAGCTTTAAAAATACACGCCCAAAACCCTGATGCAGTAATGCTAGTAGCTCCTTCTGACCATTGGATTGATAATGAACCAGAGTTTTTAAAAAATATTGAGACTTCCTATACTGCTTGTCTAAAAGATGATATTTTAATGACTTTAGGAATTCAACCTGACTCGCCAAATACGGGGTATGGGTATATCAAGTTTGAAGAAAATAATTCAGCAATAAAAAAGGTAAAAAACTTTACCGAAAAACCAACTATAGAAACTGCAAAACAGTTTTTAAAAAGTGGCGATTATCTATGGAATGCAGGCATTTTTGTATGGTCTGTAAAAAGTATCATTAAGGCGTTTCAAAAATCGTTACCAAAGATGTTAGATATTTTAGATGATGGAAACAACGTCTATAATTCTGATTTTGAAGACGACTTTATCAAAAATAATTATGAAAAGTGTGAAAACATTTCTATTGATTTTGGTATTATGGAACGTGCGGAAAATGTACATATTTTGCCTGTAGAGTTTGGTTGGAATGATTTAGGAACTTGGGGTTCTCTCTACAACAAATTAGAAAAAGACACAGACCAAAATGCAGTTGTTGGCGCAGATACTATTTTTAGAAATGCCAATGGAAATATGATACGAACCCAATCTGGAAAAAAAGTAGTAGTTCAAGGTTTGAGTGATTTTATTATTGTTGAAAAAGAAGATGTTCTTCTAATTTGCCCGAAAAAAGACGAGCAGGATATTAAACAAATTACTGCTGATGTAAAAGCTACTTTTGGCGATGAGTTTGTTTGAGTTTTCTGTAGTTTTCAGTTTCAGTTTACAGTGGCAGTTTCAAACTAACTGAAAACTGCGACTGAAAACTGTGACTGCCACTGAAAACTAAAAACTAACCCACCATATCAATAAAATCTTGTTCAGAGATAATTTCAATTTCTAAATCTTGTGCTTTGGTTAATTTACTTGGGCCCATATTATCGCCCGCAATAATATAGCTTGTCTTTTTAGAAATAGAACTACTTACTTTTCCACCATTATCTTCTATCGCTTTTTTGAGTTCGTTTCTACTCATTTGATGAAAAATACCAGAAACTACAAATATTTTTCCTTCTAACTTATTGGTTACATTTTCTAAACTTTCTGCTGAAACTTCTAAGTTGATTCCATGCGTTTTTAATCGATGTATGAGCTGAATGTTTCCTAAATCATTGGAAAAATCAATAATACTTTGCGCTATTCTATCACCAATTTCATCCACAGAAATTAGGGTTTCAAAATCGGCAGTCATTAAATTGTCAATAGCTTTAAAATGTTTTGCTAATTTTTTAGCTACAGTTTCTCCAACAAAACGAATGCCTAATGCAAACAATACTTTTTCGAATGGAATTTCTTTTGATTTTTCAATTCCCTCAATCATATTTTGTGCAGATTTTTCTGCCATTCTTTCTAGTGGAATAATTTGTTCAACTTTCAAATCATATAAATCTGCATAATTTTGAATTAATCCTTCTTTGCGTAATAAATCTACCGTTTCCCCTCCTAGACCCTCTATATCCATCGCTTTTCTAGAAATAAAATGTTGTATTTTTCCTGTTATTTGTGGTGCGCAACCAAATTCGTTTGGGCAATAATGTTTGGCATCTCCTTCATTTCTAATGAGTGCTGTCTTACATTCAGGACAATGGGTTGCGTATTTAGTGGGTTGGGAGTTAGCATGTCTTTTTGTAAGATCTACAGCAATAATTTTAGGAATAATTTCGCCTCCTTTTTCTACAAAAACCGTGTCGTTGATACGAATATCTAATTTTTCTATCTGATCGGCATTGTGCAATGAGGCTCGTTTTACAATAGTTCCTGCTAATTGTACAGGGGCTAAATTTGCAACGGGTGTAATGGCGCCTGTTCTTCCAACTTGATAGGTAATTTCTTGTAATGTTGTAAAAACTTGTACCGCCTTAAATTTATAAGCCATTGCCCAACGTGGCGATTTAGAGGTATAATCTAGTTCTTCCTGCTGTTGTAAATGGTTTACTTTAATGACCACGCCGTCAGTTTCATAAGGCAATTGGTGACGTTGGGTATCCCAATGATTCACAAAATCAACTACTTCATCAATATTTTTTGCTAATATCATTGTGTCAGGAATTTTAAACCCTGCTTTTCTGGCATTTTCTAAACTTTCAAAATGTGTTTTGTATGTACGTTCGTCTGTAACTACTTGGTATAGCAAACAATCTAAAGGGCGTTTTGCAACCTCTGCACTGTCTTGTAATTTTAAACTTCCGCTTGCGGTATTTCTAGGGTTTCTGTACTCTTCTTCTCCGTTTTCAAGACGTACTTTATTCATTTTATTGAAACCCTCAATTGGCAGAATAATTTCTCCTCGCATTTCGAAAATTGCGTACAAAATCTGCTTTTAAGCGTAAGGGAATTGAACGAATGGTTTTAATATTTATAGTTACATTATCGCCTTGAAAACCATCTCCACGTGTAACTGCCTTCCTAAATTCACCATTTTGGTACGTTAAATTGATAGATGCTCCATCGTATTTTAACTCGCAGGTGTATTCAATATCATTGGTTCCTAAGTTTTTTTGAATCCGTTTTTCCCAATTTAGCAAGTCTTCTTTAGAATAAGAATTGTCTAAAGAATACATTCGGTTTTTATGTGTAAGGGTTTCAAAGTTTTTGGTAATTGCTCCTCCCACTCTTTGTGTGGGTGAATTGGCATCAAAAAATTGCGGATTTTCTGCTTCTAACTTTTCTAGTTCTTTCAGTTTTATATCAAAATCAAAATCTGAAATTGTGGTATTGTCTAGCACATAATAATTATGATTGTGTTCTCGTAATTCTTCACGAAGTGATTCTATTTTTTGTTGGGTTGTCATAAAAGTTTAACGTGTGTGTTGTCAATAAATATTTCGTTAAAAATAAACAAAACAATTTTTTGAGGCAAAAAATTGTTTTAGCCAGTAGGAAATAAATAAAGTTGCAAGATGGGTAGGTTATATTTTTTTTCCTATTCCTTTAGTTGGGTGTACAACAAATTACCGTTTAAGCAACTTTTTGAAGTAATTGGGAAGAATTTAATCTAAATATTGAATACGAAGGATTTTTGGTAAGAAGAAAAAAATAAAAACTTAATATTGTGAAAATAAAAAAAGAATTAAAAAAACAGGAAAATTCCTATTGTAAGAATAAATAAGGAATTAGACGAATTTGATATTAAGACATTATTTCCTGAAAAGTTAGAAAAAGCGAATAAAATGCTTAAAAATATTGGATTACCAAAACAATGGACGAAATTGAATTTATAATATACTACAGCTAAAATTTCCTAAAACTAATTAGATAAAAACAATTAACTTTGCAACTCAAAATTTTGAAATTATGGCAAGTATAAAAAACCTAAAAAAAGACATTAATTATACATTAGGAGATATTATTGAAGAATGTTATGTACATCAATTGTTAAATCCTAAAGCAGACGATAAAAAATCTGAAGCGATTATAGATGAAGCAATTGTAACTTTTGATTCTTTAATAACAAAACTAAACGCAAAAGGCGTAGAAAATAAGAAAGCTCATTTTAAGGCAGTTAGTGCTGAATTAGAAACAAAAGCTACTGAATTAGTGAGTAAGATTAATAGCTTATAAACTTTACGTTTTCTAACATAAGGTTACATTTTTTGTTAAATTTTTGTTTTTCACATACTAAAACCATTTCGTTTACGTTAAAGGAATTGGAATAAACAGTAGTTACAAATGGCAAGAGCAATGTTTGAGTACACAAAAACGGTACTAAAAAAAGTAAGTTTTAATTCAGATTTGTTTTGTAAAGAATTAGAAAAGGCACTAACAAGATTATTGCCTTATGAAGTGAAAGAACTAACAATATGGTTAAAGCAATTTATAGCAAATAAACCAGAATTATATACTTGTATGGCACTCATCAAATAAAAAAGGAAGCATAAATTTTGCTTCCTTTTTTTATTGTTCCTTTTTTAAACTCCCTCTTTTCCTTCTATATTTTCTCATTAGCTTCCTAACAAAATCTTTTTCTGCTACTTTTAATTTTAAGAGTTTTTTATACGTTAACACGTTAGCCAATTCTTTATCAAAAGCTAGTTTCGTTTTACAGACTTGTGCATCTACACTTGAAATTTTATTCATAATTGATGTTGCCTCTTTTTCAGAAATTTTATCAATGCCGCCTGCATCTTTAATTTTTACTTTTAACTTTAATTTTTCTACCCTTTCTAATTGACGTAATTTTTTACTATAGTTATTATAAACTGGCCAAAATTTTTCTGCTTCGCTTGAAGTTAAATCTAATTGTTCTGTTAAAAAAGCAATTTTTATAGCTTTAATTTTTGCTGCTCTCACTATTCCTTTTATTGGTTTTTGTGCGTATGCCAAAAAACTAACAAAGAATAATAGAGTTGTAAAAAATAGTATTTTTTTCATGTTAATCATTTTCTAAAATTAATGATATGTTGTCTTGATTACTCAAATAATTTTCTAAATCATCATTGCTAATTGAATTTGGTATCATTTCAGTTTCATCAAAATTTATATCTGCGTATGCAATGTCTGTATCGTTGATTAAATCAATATTATTAGAAATCCAATTTTCTATATCGTTATCATCTAATTTTTCAAAAGGATCTTCATTTTTATTAAAAATAAATGAATTTAAACTAATAAACAATATTACTGAAGCTGCTACTGCAATTGGAATCAATTTTAAAATTTGTTTCTTAAAAGAAATAATTTTTATCTCTTTTTTTGATGTTGAAACCTTAGCTAAAATAGTATCTTCTAATGTATCAAAATAAGAATCAGGAACTTCAAATCCTTTTGTTTTTACAAAATGATCTTCTGCTAGTTTTACTAAAACAGCATCTTCTAAATTTTCAAAATAATTTTGAGGAACAGAAAAACCTACATCTCTATTGGTTTTTTTGTTTAGATAATCAATATTATTTTGGTTTTCGTTTTTCATTCTTTATTAAGACATTCTTTTTTTAAAAAGGTTTAATTTGTTTGTGTTTTGATATAACGTTCTATCTTTTTTACTGCATGAAAATAAGATGCTTTTAAAGCACCTACTGAAGTTTCTAAAATTGTTGAGATTTCATCATATTTTAAATCATCAAAATATTTCATATTAAAGACTAATTGTTGTTTTTGTGGTAAAGTAGCAATGGCTTTTTGTAAAATAATTTTGATTTCATCGCCAGAAAAATAAACATCGCTTTTTAAAGAAGAAGTCAATTGAGAATAGACTTCTGTAATATCTATATTTCTTTCTTTGGCTCTTTTATTAATGAATGTGATGGATTCATTAGTAGCAATTCTATACATCCAAGAATAGAGTTTACTCTCTTGTTTAAAGCGATCTATATTCCTAAAAATTTTAATGAAAGTGTTTTGTAATACATCATCTGCATCATCATGTGAAATGACAATTTTTCGAATATGCCAATACAAACGTTCCTTATATTGAGAAATCAATTTACGGAAAGCTACTTCTTTGGTCTGAACGTTTTTAAGTTGTTCTATAAAAGTAATTTCGTCTGTCAAGTACTTTTTTTATTTAGACGATAAATTATGAAAAAGGTTTAATTCTACTATTGACATTTCTTTGAATAAGCCATTTACAACATACATAGTTCACATAGAAGAGCTATGTTTTCTATATTATGTATGTAAAACACAAATTCTTACCCAACCACATTTTCAGGATTATACCCTAAATACGGAACTTCTTTTTCAGTAAATTGTATTCCGTAATTTTTTAATTCTTTCAAAATAGGCTCATATACTTCTTTAGTAATTGGAATTTGAACTCCAGGAGTTTTAATTTCCCCATTTAAAATTTTTAATGCCGCTATTGCCACAGGCAAACCGACTGTTTTTGCCATTGCAGTATAGGTTTCATTTTCCCCTAAAACAACCAAACTACTTTCCAACTGATGCCTTTTTCCGTTCAACTCATATCCAAATTTATGATGCATCATAATCATATCTTTGTCATTTTCTTTTAGTGTCCAAGAATCAGAGAGTATTTTTTGAAGTATTTCGGCTGGAGTTGCATTTTTTAGTCTTATTTTTTTATGCGGATTAAAAATATCAAGTTCCAACAATTTTTCCCACATGATATCATCTTGGTCAATTTTTAAATACAAACGAAGTTTTAACTCGACAGAATCACTTGGGGAATAGGCTAAAAACAAATTGGTAAAATCTCTATAACTCATATTTTCAGAATCTTCAATTGTATAAGAATCATCTGTCATTCCTAATTGAACAAAAATATTCCATGCTTTAGAAAAACCAATTTTTCTAATCGTGCCTCTATACATCGTCGGTATCGCATCTAAACCATAAGCACTTCTATATTTAAGCGAATCTCTGTTTGCATAGGCTTCAAATTTACCATTTCCGTTAATAGATAGAAACTCCGTTCTTCTAAACAATTTATGATACGGAATGTATTTATAAGTGCCTTCTTGAATAAACATTGCTGCTCCACCTTGACCTGCCAAAACAACATTTCTTGGATTCCAAGTAAATTTATAATTCCACAAATTATCATCACTTTCAGGAGCCACCAAACCGCCAGTAAACGATTCAAACAACAACATTTTTGCGCCAGTATCCCTAATGGTATCAATTGTTTGCATTGCACTTATATGATCGATACCAGGATCAAGACCAATCTCATTCATAAACACCAATCCTTTTTCTTTTGCGCTACTATCTAAAGCCTGCATTTCTTCAGAAATATAAGAAGCTGTTACCAGATGTTTATTTAAATTAATACAATCTTTTGCTACCTCTATATGCAAATTAGCGGGCAACATAGAGATGACAATAGTTGCTTTTTGAATGGCTTCTGCACGTTGTTTTTCATTAAAAACATCTAAAGAAATAGCCGATGCATTCGAGTGATTTTGTAGAATTTTATTTGCTTTTTTTAAAGAAATATCACCAGTAATTATATGTAAATTCTCTTCTTCTGATTTATCTAGCAAATATTTTATAAGAGAAGAAGAAGACTTTCCTGCTCCTATAATTAGTATAGTTCTCATAAATGTATTTCACACCTTTTGTTGAAAAGCGAAAGTACATAATTTGTTTAGAATATAACAAAAATTGATGATTTGTGTAAAAATAAACGTTTTTAGAAATTGTGTAACTTTTGCAATATTTGTAAAAAAGTTACCACAAGTCGCAAAGAATAAAGAAAAAGAGGTATTGTCTAAAGAGTAACGTTGTCAAAAAAACAATTTTCAAAATTTACCTTTATAACTGCGAGAAAGCGGGATTTCTTCTTTGTTAATAAGCACAATAGAATTGGCGTGAATTTGTTTGATAAAATTACTATTGACAATATAAGATCGATGACACTGAATAAAATTTGGTGGTAATTCTTCTTTTATCTGGCTTAATTTTCCTCGTACAAAATGATTTTTTCCGTGCTGTGTAAATACTTTTAAGTAATGATCGTCAGATTGTATATACATCAGTTCCGAAATATAGACTTTAGTTTTATCTTTTAATATAATATGATTTTTAATAACAATCTGTTTCAGTTCATCTAGTTTTTGAAGTGTTTCTGACTGTTCTTCTTCTAATATATAGCTTCTCTTTTTGTAGCGTTTGTAGAGATAAAAAATGAAGATTAGGATTAGTGTAGTAAAGCCTAGAATTGGTAAAAGTGTATATATGTTCTTATTCAAACTGTGATTCTTATTTTCCAATACGTCTATTTCCTTTTCTTTTTCTATAATTTTAATATTTTTTTGAGAAACATTTTGTTTAACTTCATCTAAAGAAATAATAAGAGCCTGTTTTAATTTATTAATCTTTATTTGTAATGACTCTTTTTCTTCTGAATAATATAAGGCAAGGTCAAACTTTTTTAGTTCTTTATATGATTTAGATAACCAATCATTTATAGCTAATTCCTCTTTTAAGTCATTGAGAAAATTATGATTAAAAGTTCTTTTTAGTTCTTCTTTAAAAATAAAAATTGCTTTTTCATATTTACCTTGATAAAAAAAAGTGATACCAATATTGATACGATTTCCAGATATACGACTTCTTGATATATAAAAATTTTCTTTCTCATAATTATTAATAGCTTTCCTAAAGTGGTAGTAACCTTTTTTAGGGTTTCTTAAAAAATGATTATAATAAATTCCTTCTAACTGATTTGTTTCCCCTTTTAAATAATAACTGTTTTTTGCTAGACTATATAACATCTTAAAATCTAATTTTTCTATGTTGGTTTTGTTAGCGAATTTTTCATATTCAGCTAATTTTACTACAATAGAATAATAGTTACTCCAATAACGATCTATAGAATCATTGGCGTAGAATTGGTATTCATTTACATATTTCTTTAGCATATTCAAGTTGCTATCATGGTACGAGTATAAATAATTAGATATCCTAAATAGTGCCTCGTTAATTAATATTGTGTCTTTTAACTTTTTGGCTTTTAAAAAAGCTGATGTGTAAAAATCATATATTAATGAGTCTTTTAGTTGCCATTGATTTTTATAGTAGTCACCAATAGTATAGTTATATATAACCTCTTCTCTTTCCGAAAGGTGTTTTATACTTTTTAAAGGATTATGTTTTATTACTCCAGATTTATAATAATGCCAATTAAAGTAAAATATTTTCTTTATCTCATTACTACTAATTTTTTCAATAAATAAATTAGTCTCTTTTAATTGATAACGTTTTAATTTATTTATAACATCATTTGTGCTTTTATGGTCATTTAGTTGCCCAAGAAAAGTATATGAAATTTGAGTAAATAAGATAAAGAAAATATAATTTCTCATTAGTTAAAAAGCAATTCTAGATCTACAAATATGTCCTCCGAAATTTTTTTGTTCATGGTTTGGAGAATTAAAAAAGCCTGTGAAATGGATATTAATAATAGCATCTTTATAAACACCTATTCTTGGTGATGAAAAGACACTATTGTTTTCATTGGGTTCTTCTTTTGATGTTTCAATCTCTAAATCTACAATATTTTTTACTGCCGATCCTTCTTTGTTTCCTAAATCGATTTCACTTACAAATCCTTTAAAAGTAATACTCTTTATATATAGTTTTTTATTATTATCATAAGGGATTAATTCAAAATCTATAGCATCGATATTATATCTGCCTATACCATTAGGATTACTTGATTTAACAGTGCCAATTAAAATAAATTTAATGTTAGCCATAAACTCAAAGTGAAAAAGTTGAGGTTTTGTCTCATTTCTAAGGTTTACACAGTGATAAAATTCTGTGTTTTTAATGTTTGTTTTTCCGAATGTTGATTTAAAAGTTGTCATATTTATTATATTTAAAGTTACTATTTTATTATTTTGTTTTTTGATTTCCTTTTCCTGTATCATTAGCTGAACTTTTAGTGAAATTAACATTAATTCCTAGTCCTAACCAAGGTTTTTTGTTATGAATCCATTGCAATTTTTCTTGATCTTTTCCCGATAAAATATCCCAACCATAAAAAAGACCAACATTTATGTTTTTAGCAAGATGAATAACAAGTCCTAACGAAAAAGTCAGTGCATTTGAAGACAGTGTTTTTGTATTTTCAAAATCAGATCCTTCTGTACCTAAACTACTATTATCTTCATTCAAATTTACTTGAGTTAGACTTACTCCAAAAGACAAATCAATATACATATCTTCTTCTTTAGGAAGCCCAAAAGTTACTGCGATATTAGCTCCCAATGAGAGCGTAGAATCAAATTCAAAGTTCTCTCCAAAACCCCTTAATCTTATAGGCACTGAATATGACCCGCTTTTAAACCCTCTAAATTTATTAAATCTCTTTTTTGTAAAACTTTGAAATTCTAATATAGGAAGCTTAAAAACTTCATCATTATTAAATGTTTTATACAGCTGAGGTTCATTTTCTTCATCAAAATACCAAAAAGAAAAATAAACCTCGTTATTTTCTATCTTTTCTATTTTTACAGTATAATTTTTCTTTATATCATATATGAGTTCTTTTTTTAATGAACCTGTCATCAATTTTAAATTACTCAATAATGAACTTTTATTATTAATGTTATGCTTAAAATAATAATTTCCCCCAGTTTTAATATCAATTTCTTGTTGAGCAATTAATATGGTTGAAAAGAGTAGTAGCGCAAATGTTAAAATCTGTTTGTTTTTCATTGTTTAAATTTTTTGGTTAATAAATATTTCTACGAATTCGTTCCACAAAACTATCTACAAGTCAGGGTTATAAACAAAAAAATGTCGTGAATGACATTAAAAATAACGTGAAATACATTTCTTTAAGATACTTGCAACATATTTTAAAGCAAAGAGGTGTAATTCTTGTATTTTTGTCCTATGACAAAAAACTTGTTAGACACAATTTCTAATCCATCGGATTTACGAAAGTTAAATCCTAAGCAATTGCCACAATTAGCCAAAGAGTTGCGTGCCTTTATTATTGATATTGTAGCAACAAAAGAAGGTCATTTAGGAGCAAGTTTGGGCGTTGTAGAACTCACAATTGCACTGCATTATTTGTTTGATACGCCTAATGATTTGTTGGTTTGGGATGTTGGGCATCAAGCCTACGGGCATAAAATTTTAACAGGAAGAAAGACCATTTTTCATACCAACAGACAATTTGGTGGCATTGCAGGTTTTCCGTCAAGAAAAGAAAGCGAATACGATGCTTTTGGTGTTGGACATTCTTCAACCTCTATTGCTGCAACTTTAGGAATGGCAATAGCATCTAACCTAAAAGGAGAAACAGAAAAGCACCATATAGCTGTTATTGGCGATGCCTCTATTGCAAGCGGAATGGCTTTTGAAGCCTTAAATCATGCAGGAGTTTCTGATGCAAATTTACTCATCATTCTAAATGACAATGCTATTGGCATAGACCCATCGGTGGGAGCATTAAAAGAATATTTGACAAAGGTAAAAACTGATAAAAAACTTGCCGCCCAAAACAATATTATAAAAGCATTAAATTTTGATTATTCGGGCCCTATTGACGGTCATGATTTGCCCAAAATTTTGTCAGAATTACATCGATTAAAAGCTGTAAAAGGACCGAAGTTTTTACATATCATTACTACAAAAGGGAAAGGTTTGCAGCAAGCAGAAGAAGACCAAGTAGCCTACCATGCTCCTGGAAAATTTGATAAAATTTCTGGAGAACGAATTCAAAAAAAGGAAAATTTATTGAGCAAATACCAAGATGTTTTTGGAAAAACGCTTGTAGAATTAGCAAAACAGAATGATAAAATTGTGGGAATTACGCCAGCAATGTTAACGGGCAGTTCGTTAAAACAGATGATGCAAGAATTTCCTAAAAGAACTTTTGATGTAGGCATTGCAGAACAACACGCAGTAACACTTGCTGCGGGGATGGCTACTCAAGGATTAATTCCGTTTTGTAACATCTATTCTACCTTTTTACAACGTGGGTATGATCAGGTAATTCACGATGTTGCTTTGCAAAATCTACCTGTTATTTTTTGTTTAGATAGAGCGGGTTTGGTGGGCGAAGATGGGGCAACACATCATGGTGTTTTTGATGTAGCCTATTTACGATGCATTCCTAATTTGATTGTTTTTGCTCCAAGAAATGAAATTGAATTGCGAAATATTTTATATACGACTCAATTAGGATTGGAAAATCCTATTGCAATTCGGTATCCTCGTGGTTTTGGAACTATGATTGATTGGCAACAGCCTTTTCAAAAAATTCAAATAGGCAAAGGTGTTTGTTTAAAAAAGGGAAAGAATATAGCCGTTTTATCTTTTGGAACAATGGCTAAAAATACTAAAGAAGCCATTGAGTTGATGGATGATAATTCTATCTTTTCCCATTATGATATGCGTTTTGTAAAACCTTTGGACGAAACGCTATTGCATCAAATTTTTCAAAATTACCAATTAATCATCACCCTAGAAGATGGTGTTCTAAAAGGAGGTTTTGGAAGCGCACTTCTAGAATTTGCATCAGAAAATAAGTATCAAATCCCCATAAAAAGACTTGGAATTCCCGATAAATTTATAGAACACGGAAGTGTACAAAAACTACAGCATACACTAGAGTTGGATGTAGAACAATTGTCCTCTTATTTTTCTAAAATAAAAGACTCTTTAAAATAACTATTCAATCAAGATAAATGTAATAGTCTAATGCAAGGGAGCATAATCTCTTGTAAAAAAAACAATACTGATTTCTATTTTCATCCGTTTTTTAGTATGATTTCTTAACTTTGCTCTTTTAATTTTTCAAACACATGAGTTTAGATTTATCTCAAATTGATAGGGTAAAAACGATTACTAAAAAAGAGTTTATCAAAAACTATTTTAAACCCCAGAAGCCTGTAGTTATTGAACAGTTTATTGAGGACTGGCCTGCCTATTCCAAATGGAATTTAGATTATATAAAAGAAGTTGCTGGAGACAAAATAGTGCCGCTGTATGATGATAGACCTGTAGATTATAAAGATGGTTTTAATGAGCCTCATGCTAAAATGAAAATGAGTGAATATGTAGATTTATTAAAAAGCAAACCCACAAAATTCAGAATTTTTTTATGGAATGTTTTAAAAGAAATTCCAGCCTTACAAAATGATTTTACTTATCCAGATTTCGGATTGCGATTAATGAAAGGCTTGCCTATGTTGTTTTTTGGAGGCACAGATTCTTATACATTTATGCACTATGATATTGATTTAGCGAATATCTTTCATTTTCATTTTGAAGGAAAAAAAGAAGTCATTTTATTTGATCAAAAACAAAATAAGCACCTGTATAAAATTCCATATTCATTAATTACAAGAGAAGATATTAATTTTTCAAATCCAGATTTTACTATATGGCCTGCACTTAAAAAAGTAAAAGGTTATACAGCTCATTTAGAACATGGGAATGTATTGTATATGCCTGAAGGATATTGGCATTATATGAAATATATCACTCCAGGATTTTCTATGAGTTTGCGTGCTATCGCTAGAAATCCTAAAAATTTAGGAAAAGCAATCTATAACATTTTTATAATGCGAACGATAGACACTATTATGCGAAAATTGAAAGGACAGAAGTGGATTGATTGGAAAAATAACCAAGCTATAATTAAGACAAATAAAGTGAATAATAGTTAGATTGTTTTATTACTTTTGCCGTCTAAATTTTATTAAAAATGACAGCATGTCCTAAATGCAAATCTACATCAAACCATAGAATGAGAAGAAAATCAATTACTAAATTAATTCCAGGTACAAAAACGTATGCTTGCGATGAATGTAATAAAGTATATACTTGCATTCCTCTTCTTAATATCTGCGTATAGTATTAAAAAGAGTCTTTAATGGCTCTATACACATCATTTCCATTGGCAAAAAGTAACAAAGCAATTAGGATGAAAAAGCCCGTTACTTGTGCATATTCTAAAAACTTATCACCAGGTTTTCTCCCTGTAACCATTTCCCAAAGTGTAAATACAACATGACCACCGTCTAAAGCAGGAATTGGTAACAAATTCATAAAGCCTAGCATAATAGAAAGAAATGCTGTAATGTTCCAAAAGGCTTGCCAGCTCCAAGTAGAAGGAAAAATTTTACCAATAGAATAAAATCCTCCTAAACCTTTGTATGCACCTGTTTTTGGATTGAAAATCTTTTTAAGCTGTTTTGCATAATCACTTAATGTTTTCCAAGATTTATTCAAACCTGCAGGTATTGCTTCTATAAAAGAATATTCAATATCTGCTAAATCGTAATACCCAAGTTTTTCTAAATCATTATAAGAAATTCCACCAGAGATAATACCTAAAGTTCCTCTTTCTGTAACTTTTACAGGAATTTCTTTAGTTTCATTTCCCCTTTTTATTGACAGATTGATACTTTGTCCTTTATATTTTGATAATATAACTTTAACTTCGTCATAGTATTTAATAGCATTTCCATGAATAGCGGTAACAATATCTTTTGGTTTTAAACCACTATTTTCATTAATAGAATCTTTTTGCACACTAGCAATAACAAAAGGATGTCTTGCGGAAACAATGGCTTCTCCTTCATTTTTCTTTCTGTCCATTAACTTCGCAATAAAATCTACAGGAAGTTCTTTGTCAATAATCTCGCCTTTTCTTTCTAATTGAAAACGAGTACCATTTATAAACCCAATAGTGATATCGTTGAACTTTCTAACCTTCTCATCATCAATCGTCAAAATTTTGTCACCCGTTTGTAAACCCAATTCCATCGCTAAAGAGTCTTGTACCCAGATACCATCTTTGGCATTTACATTTTCATTGGGTAAAAACTTTTCGCCATATCCCCACATCAAACAGATGTAAATAAAAATTCCCAACACAAAATTCACAAAAACACCTCCTAGCATAATAATTAGACGTTGCCATGCAGGTTTCGATCTAAATTCCCAAGGCTTTGGTGGTAACGCCATTTGCTCTTTGTCCATACTTTCATCAATCATCCCAGCAATTTTTACATAGCCTCCAAGCGGAATCCAACCAATACCATAAACAGTTTCGCCTATTTTTTTCTTAAAAAGAGAAAATTTATAATCGAAAAAAAGATAAAACTTTTCGACTTTGGTTTTAAATAATTTTGCGGGAATAAAATGCCCAAACTCATGTAAAATGATTAGTAAAGAAAGGCTTAATATAAATTGTGATGCTTTTATTAAAATTTCCATGCAGCGTTAAAATCATAGTTAAAAAACGCACAAATGTACGGTTTTCAAAAGAGTTGAAAAAACCAGTATCTTATTAGTTTTTTATTTTAACAAACATTTTTCAATACAGAAGATATTTTTACTGCAATTGCAAAAGAAATGTCTTGTGGTCTCATAGAATAGGTTTACGTAAAGTTTAGTTGAAAACTTTAACAAAAAGCGTAAATTTATGAAAAACTTAAAGACCAGAAGAGTGTTTAGTACAGAATTTAAGCTATAATCTGTTAAATGTCAAGCAACAAAGATAGAGGGTTGCTTGCGTACTACAGATTACAAACATAGGGGCTATACATTGACATTTCTTTTATAACCATTTACCACATACTTGCCTGCTGCAAGTATGTGGTAAATTTAAACCCTTTAATGTTCATCATCATAAATTGTTTCACAATAACGATGTAGAAATCTCTTTTTTAGCAGCTTCAAATTCCTGAAGTGTATTTATATTTCTAATGAAATCATCCTTAACTTCAATAATTTCAACATCAGAATTAATCAACATTTTTTTTGGGCAAGAATAACCTTGTGCTAAATATTGTAATAAAATAGGATAGGCTTTTGGTTCGTAAATTGTAATCAAAGGTTCTGGAAACTCTTTGTTTTTCCCCTTAATAGCGGTAGCTACTTTAGATGGATTTCTTTTTGATAATAACTTATTAATCAAATTTTTATTTACAAATGGAAGGTCTGTTGCTAATACTAACCAAGCTAAATTTGGGTCTTTTTGAAACGCAGAACAAATTCCGCCAAAAGGTCCTAAATGTAAAAATGTATCGTGAATTTCATCTTCTTTTTCTGAAGAGTTTTGAACTGAATAAAAGGTTTTTAAATGGTTGTTTTCTAATAATTCTTTCGCAACTTCTTTTTGTGGTTTTCCGTAATAATTGAGTACTGATTTATCAGTTCCCATTCTTGTACTTTTGCCACCAACCAAAACCAATCCTTTTACAGGTGCAATTTTTTCTTGAATTAAATTATTGATGTGATTTGCAATTTTTTCAACTTCATCAATCCTATAAGTAGTTATATTTTTTATCTGTGGATATTTCTCTTCCAAAAACGGAAAATAATCCGTGTTTTTTGTTAGCTTTATCACAAATTGAATACGATCTAACTGATTGATTCTTTTTAAAACAGACGCTTCTTTTTCTTCATCTAAAATCAAAATTTGTTTTGCTCCTTGATAGTGATTTCCGTTAATAAATACATAGTCATATTGAGCAAATTGCAATCGTTGTTGAAATTTATTCACGTTACCTAAAGTGCTTATTTGTAAATTTCCTTTGTGATGAAAAGTAAATTCAGAAATGTTATTTTCGGGAATATTATTGGAATGAGAAGCATCAAAATATGCCAATTTGTAGTTAGATAATTTGTGAGCAACTTGATGTACTAAATCAGCAATCACATTACATTTTGTCCCGAGAATTGCAATTTCATTTGGAGCAAAATTATCGTTGTTTCTACGAATTAAATTTGTGTGTTTTTGATGTTTTTTCATTTTTTAGTTATAGAATGAAAACACTGTAAACGTATCAATATAAATTAGCTTTGAACGCAGTTTGGCAAAAAAATTATTTTCCCATCGGAATCACAATAATTCCAGAAAATTTTTTAGAAAAAGTCATTACAGCCTTGTCAGCTTCTAGTCTAGTTTTATAATTGCCAACTTGTATTTTCCATTCAGGAGCATCATATTTTAATTTGGTAGAAACTTGAGGAAATAAATACCTAAAACGCGCTCTAACCCTTTTTGCACGTTTTTCATTTCCGTTGTATAATTGAATTCTAAAACCAAATCCATAGCGTTTATTATAGGCTCTTTTTTTTGCTATTAATTCTTTAATTTGCTCATTGTCATTGTGTTGATTTTGTGCAGAAATCTCTAGCGAACCCACAAAAAGAAATAGTGAAAATGATAAAAGAAAAAGTTTAATTTTCATGGTGTTTTTAGTTTTTACAAAAATAACGACTTGTTTTATAATAAATTGAAAAAACATCTTATTTAGAATCATTATAAATTAAAATTTAACATTCCATTCGCTTTTTAAAATTTAGCAATATGTAGTACTTTTGTACTCCTGTTCAGAAGGTATCTTTTTTTGAACAAATAGTTAGACATGATACTAAATTATAGTTTGTAAATATGAAAAGTGTAGCACTACACAATAGACTAATCAGCATACTTCTAAAACGCTTTACAATCCTCTTATTTTTTACATTTAGCTTTCAATTGCATGCGCAAGATGTAGTAGATGAAACACGTCAGAAAGAAGGAAGAAAAATATTCAAATCTCAATGTGCTTCTTGTCATAAATTGGACAAGAAATTGATTGGACCAGCTTTAGGCAAAGTAGAAGAGCGTAGAGAAAATGATTGGTTAAAAGCTTGGATTAAAGACAATGTGGCGTTTCAAAAAATAGACGCTGATGCTAGAGAAGCAGCAGAATTTAGCTCTACTGCTATGACTGCATTTCCGCAGTTAACAGACCAAAATATAGATGATATTTTATATTATACCACTGTTGGTGAGATTAAGAAAGTTGTTGATGCTAGCGGAAGTGAAGGTACAAATCCAGAGCCTACTTCAAAATGGCTTATCTATATTTTAGCAGCTGCCATTGTTGTTGCTTTCTTAATTATTGCTAATTTATTAAAACAAATTGCAGAACTAAAAGGAGGCCCTAAAACAGCATCTACAAGAGAAAATATAAACGTTTTATGGGAAGGGTTTCAACGCAATACTTTCCTAAAAGTGTTGCTTGTTATTTTTGGCTTGTTAATTACAGCCTATGTATTGTTTGGAACCTTATTTAAAATAGGTGTCGATGAAGGTTATATGCCGTTGCAAGAAATTGCATTTTCACATAAAATTCATGCAGGGGACAATAAAATAGACTGCCAATATTGTCATTCATCAGCAAAACATAGTAAGACTTCTGGAATTCCAACCGTGAATGTTTGTATGAATTGTCACCTAAATATTTCTGAAGTGGCAGAAGATACTAAAGTAGAATGGAATGGAGAAACATACAATAAAGAGCAATTAGATAAAGAGATTGCAAAAATCTATGAAGCTGCTGGTTGGGATGTAGAAACTTTAGAATACACAGGAAAAACAAAACCTATTAAATGGATTCGAGTACACAATTTGCCAGACTTCGTCTATTTTAATCACTCACAACACGTAACTGTTGCAGGGTTAAAATGTCAGAAATGTCACGGGCCAGTAGAAGAAATGGATGAAATGTATCAACATTCACCATTAACAATGGGTTGGTGTATAGACTGCCATAAAGAAACAAAAGTAGATGTAAAAGGAAATGAATATTACCAAAAAATTCATGAAGATTTGGCGAAGCAATATAATGTAGATCAAGTTACTGTTGCCCAATTAGGAGGAAAAGAATGTGGTAAGTGTCATTATTAAAAAATTAATACAAGACCATAGTAAGACTGAAAAATATTGAAAACTAATTTTCGAAAATTGTATTATTTGATTATGAGAACATTACAAGAAATAAAAAGTATGTTGAGCAATCATAAACAAAAATTATTTTATGATTATTCAATTAAAACAATGGCTATTTTCGGTTCTTATTCGCGTAGAGAACAAGATGATTCGAGTGATTTGGATATTCTTGTTGAATTTTCTGACAAGATTGGGATTAGATTCGTTGATTTAGCAGAAGATTTAGAAAAAATAGTTGGATTTAAAGTTGATTTAGTTTCAAAAAAAGGCATCAAAGAAAAATATTTAAAAACAATTGATTCAGATTTAATTTATGTCTAAACGTAATGTAAAATTGCTTTTGGAAGATATGTTGCAATCTGCACGAAAAATTCAAAGTTATACAAAAGATTTAGATTTTGATTCTTTTATCTCTGACGACAAAACAATAGATGCAGTTATTAGAAATTTTGAGATAATAGGCGAAGCAGTTAATAGAATTGATCCCGATTTTAGAGACAATAATCCAGAAATAGAATGGAAAAGAATTCGGGGATTTCGAAATAGAATTGTTCATGAATATTTTGGGATAGATTACGAAATCGTTTGGGAAATAATAGATTCATATTTAGAAGAACTGATTGATTGGCTAGATACAATTTTAATCAACAAAAAGAATTGATAAAAGCAGGAATGAAGAACAAGTTTACTATGGAAGAGATTATGATAGGAAGAGAATTTTGTCAATTGATTAGATATAAAGTACGATGAAATTCTTAAAAAAAAGAAAAATGACTAGAAAAAGAATATTCAATTTTTTTTAAGCGAAATAAATCGTATAACAAAGAAAGAACAAGACAAAGAATAAAATAGAAACAATGAGAAAATACTGGCAAAGTGTTGAAGAACTCAAAGAAAGTTCTATTGTTGAAACGTTGAATAAAAATGAGTTTGTAGAAGAAATTCCTACAGATAATTTTTTAGGCGATAAAGAGACTTTAGAAAACTCATCTACTTCTCGTAGAGATTTCTTAAAGTATGTTGGTTTTACTACAGCAGCAGCATCTTTAGCAGCTTGTGAAGGTCCTGTTAGAAAATCTATTCCTTATGTTGTAAAACCAGATGATATTACAGTAGGAGTAGCAGATTGGTATGCTACAACGATGGCAGATGGGTATGATTTTGCAAACGTGTTGGTAAAAACACGTGAAGGACGTCCCATTCAAATCATGCCAAATAAAGAAGCAAACGGAACAACAAGTGCAAGAGTACAAGCGTCTGTGTTATCTTTATATGATGAAAAATTACGCTTAAAAAATCCTTCTAAATCAGGAAGTGAAATTTCTTGGGAAGATGCAGACAAAGAAATAGCTACGAAATTAAAAGAATTAAAAGAAGCCAATAAACCTGTTGTTTTATTAACAGGAACGATGGCAAGTCCTTCAACAGATAAAATTATTTCTGAATTTATTACTGCGTATCCGAATCTAAAACACGTGGTGTATGATGCCGTTTCAGAATCTGGAGCAGTAGAAGCTATGAAAGAAAAATTTGGAAAGCGCGCTTTACCAACGTATCATTTAGACAAAGCCGAAACTATTGTTTCTATTGGTGCAGATTTTTTAGGCGATTTTCACGGAGGATTTGAAAAACAATACGTTGCAGGTAGAAAGCCAGAAACAGGAAAAATGTCTTACCATGTTCAGATAGAAAGCAATATGTCTTTAACAGGAGCAAACGCAGACAAACGTATTGTTGCAAAACCTTCTGACCAAATATATGCTTTATTAAATTTATACAATGCTGTAACTGGGAAAAATCTTTCTTCAAAAGCAACGCCCATTGATAAAGAAATTAAAGCATTAGCAGAAACATTACAAAAATCAGGCTCTAAAGCTGTTGTACTTACTGATTTAAATGATAAAAACGCACAATTAATTGCGTATGCAATTAATGAATCTTTATCAAGTGAAATTATTGATACTGATAATATAGTACACATTCGTCAAGGAAATGATGCCGAAGTTGCTCAATTAGCAGCAGATATGAAAGCGGGTAAATTGGCAGGATTGATTTCTTATAATGTAGATCCTATATACTCTTTATCAAATTCGTCAGATCTTTCTGAAGGATTAAAAAAATTAGAATTGTCTGTAGCATTATCAACAGAAAATAATGATACTGTAAACGCATCAAACTTTGCATTGCCAACACCACACTTTTTAGAGTCTTGGGGAGATACTCATTTTTCTGAAGGTAATTTTGGATTGGTGCAACCTACCATTCAACCCTTATTTAATACACGTCAAATCCAAGATGTATTATTAAAATGGTCTGGAAATGCTACTTCATATTACGATTATTTAAAAGAATTTTGGACTACAACTATTTTAAACGGGACTTCTTGGAATACCGCTTTGCACAATGGTTTTTATAAAAAAGAAGGATTTGAAGCCGTTATTGAGAATACTAACAGTTTAGCTGTTGATATTTCTAAAGTTGCTACTGATTTATTAAGTTCAGTAAAAGCATCAAACTTTGAATTAAATTTATATACAACCACTGGTTTAGGAGATGGTAAACAAGCTAATAATCCTTGGTTACAAGAATTTCCAGATCCAATTACAAGAGCCGCTTGGGATAATTACTTAACCATTTCTATGGATGATGCTAAAACCCTAGGTTTTACAAATCCTGTAAAAGACAATGGTGCTATAAATGGTGATTATGCCAACCTTACTGTAAATGGTATTACTCTTAAAAATGTTCCAGTATATATTCAACCAGGACAGGCAAATGGTTCTCTTGGTTTGGCATTAGGTTATGGAAGAACATTTGGATTAAAAGATGAAATGCAAGTAGGTGTCAATGCCTATCCATTATATGCAAACAGTAATAACATCCAATATAATGTTACTATAGAAAAAACATCAGGAACTCACAAATTTGCTTGCACGCAAGTACAAAAAACAATTGCGGGTCGTCATGATATTTTAAAAGTAGCATCATTAAAAGAATACAAAACTGTAGATCCAAAAGATCATCATCACGGTTGGAACAAACCAGCGTATGTATCTTATGACCATCAAGAAGTTGAGGCAAATACTATTGATTTATGGGATGAACATCCTAGATCTGTTGGACATCATTTTAATTTATCAATAGACCTAACTTCTTGTACAGGTTGTGGTGCTTGTGTGGTTGCATGTCATGCAGAAAACAATGTTGCAGTTGTTGGTAAGAGAGAAGTTAGAGTGGGTAGAGATATGCACTGGTTGCGTATTGATAGATATTATTCTTCTGAAGTAGAAACTAGAGAAGATGCCAAAGTATTAGGGTTAAGTAGAGCCGAAACCTACAGAAAATTAGAGACGGAAGCTAAAAATCCGGAAGTTACTTTCCAACCTATGATGTGCCAACATTGTAATCACGCTCCTTGTGAAACGGTTTGTCCAGTAGCAGCAACATCGCATGGACGTCAAGGACAAAATCAAATGGCATATAACAGATGTGTGGGTACAAGATATTGTGCAAACAACTGTCCATATAGAGTGCGTCGTTTTAACTGGTTTAATTATGCAGATAATAACGAGTTTGACTTCAACATGAATAATGAATACGGAAAAATGGTGCTGAATCCAGATGTGGTAGTTCGTTCTCGTGGGGTGATGGAAAAATGTTCTATGTGTATTCAAATAACACAAGCCACTATTTTAAAAGCGAAAAAAGAAGGACGTGCTGTAAATACAGATGAGTTTGAAACTGCTTGTTCATCAGCATGTACAACAGGTGCTATGGTTTTTGGTGATGTAAATAACAAAAAAGATAAAGTAGTAGCTTTAGCAGAAGATAAAAGAGCATATTATGTATTAGATTATCTACAAACAAAACCGAATGTAGTGTATCAAGTGAAAGTGAGAAACACGAATGAAGTTTAAAAATTTGTTAAAAATTTAAAATATGAACACTAAAAAATTAAATACTTCATTTATAGATAATTATTTAGGACTTATAGAAAATTTAAGTGTTGAAACTAAACAAGATTTAATTGAAAAAATAAAGAAAACATTAAAAATAAGTTCAGCAAATAAAAAGAGTTCGATAACTGATTCGTTTGGTGCTTGGAAATCAAAAAAATCAGCAGATGATATTATAACTGAATTAAGAAAAAGTAGAATAAGAGTTTAAAATAATCATTATTTTGGAATATGAAAATAATATTAGAAATCAAAGACAATAAAGTACCTTTTGTATTAGAACTTTTACAACACTTTAAATTTGTAAAAACAAAAACTTTTACTAAAAAAAAGGATATAAGAGAAGATATAAAAGAGGCGATTAAGGAATTAAATTTAATACGAGCTGGAAAAATGAAAGGAATTCCTGCAAGAGAATTGTTAAATGAATTATAATGTAACTGCAACTTTAAAGTTTAAAAGGAAACTAAAGAAACTTTTACATAAATACCCTTCTTTGCGCAATGAATATGATAGCCTTATTCAAAGTTTAGAAATAAAACCAAAGCAAGGAAGAGCCATTGGCAAAGGTTGTTATAAAATAAGATTGGCTATTCAATCAAAAGGAAAAGGAAAATCTGGCGGAGCAAGAGTAATAACCTATGTAGCAGTTATAGAAGAAGAAGTTTTTTTGTTAACCATTTTTGATAAATCTGAAATAGAAAGTATCTCTAAAAAAGAATTGGCAGAATTATTAAAAGAAATAAATTGAAAAATAAATAGAAGGGGTAATAATTTTAAAATGAATATCATTAAAAAAAACAGCAACAAATTAAACAAACTTTGTAAGAAATATAAAGTTTTAAAGTTGTATGTTTTTGGTTCAATAACTAAAGGAAACTTTACGGATAAAAGTGATATTGATTTTTTAGTTTCCTTTAAAAAAATGGATTTGTATAATTACGCAGATAATTATTTTGATTTTGTTTTTTCTTTAGAAGACTTATTTAAAAGGAATATTGATTTATTGGAAGAAAAGGCTTTAAAAAATCCGTATTTAATAAAATCGATAGACAATTCTAAAGAATTGGTTTATGGATGAGGAAATAAAAGTTTGGTTATATGATATTTATACAGCAATTATAGAAATTGAAAGTTTTTTTGAAGAAGGTCAAAAAATATATGACAATTATTGTAATGACATTAAAACCAAAAGAGCAGTTGAAAGAGAGATTGAAATAATTGGCGAAGCTACAAATAGAATATTAAAAAAAGACAATAATTTCAACATAACTAATGCAAGAAAAATAGTTGATACAAGAAATAGAATAATTCATGGATATGATAGTATTTCAGATGATATGATTTGGAGTATTGTAATAAATAATCTACCAAAACTAAAAATAGAAGTAAGAAATTTATTAAAAGAATAAAATTAAGTAATAAAATATGCGTGATTACGAAGCAGAATTATTAAAAGAAATAAGTTAAAAAGGAATAAAAAGTACATTATAAAATGAAAGGAATACAAGGAACTTCAAACGAAACTTATAGGCGCTTGATGGGCAATGGGTTGAAGTATGAAATACCTAAATTCCAAAGAGATTATAGTTGGCATATAGAACAATGGGACGATTTGTGGCAAGATACTCAACTAATTTTAGAAGCAGAAGAAGAAGAGCATTATATGGGATATCTTGTGCTCCAAACGGCTGATAATAAGAAATATACAATTATAGATGGGCAACAAAGATTAACAACCATAAGCATTCTTATACTTTCTATGCTTAAAAGATTGGAAGATTTTATTGCCAATAATGAAGAAAAAGAAGATAATGAAAAACGAGTGGATGCTTTAAGAAAAAACTTTATAGGCTCTCTTGATACCGTAACCTTGATTTCTGATA
>JBMYWO010000002.1:0-58451 GCA_049607505.1 Polaribacter sp. | reverse complement strand
TTTGCTTGGTCTGAACATCTTAAAAATTTATCAAATAATACCTATACAAGATACTTATAATTTATTACAAAAAAACTTTTTTTTTAATGCTTTTTTGTTAAATACTTTTCGGAGGGGACTCAACTTTTATTTATTCATTAATTAGAGCAATCTATTATTTATTTTTCAAAATTGATATAAAAAATGTAGTTTTGCCTTACGTATAATTTATAAAATTAAATAACATTATGGCTTTTGATATTAGTATGATTAGGCAAGTTTACGAAAACGTTGTAGAACGTGTTGATGCTGCACGTAAAATCACAGGAAAACCATTAACGCTAGCAGAAAAAATTTTATATGCTCATTTATGGGACGGAATGCCAAGCAAAGCATTTGAAAGAGGAAAAGATTATGTAGATTTTGCGCCAGACAGAATTGCATTGCAAGATGCCACTGCACAAATGGCTCTATTGCAATTTATGCAAGCAGGGAAAAGCAAAGTAGCAGTGCCTACAACTACGCATTGCGATCATTTAATTCAAGCAAAAAACGGAGCAAGTACCGATTTGCAATCCGCTTTAAATACAAGTAACGAAGTATTTAACTTTTTAGAATCGGTTTCCAATAAATATGGATTAGGATTTTGGAAACCTGGAGCAGGAATTATACATCAAGTAGTTTTAGAAAATTACGCATTTCCTGGAGGAATGATGATTGGTACAGATTCGCATACGGTAAATGCAGGAGGATTAGGAATGGTGGCTATTGGCGTAGGTGGTGCAGATGCAGTAGATGTTATGGCAGGTATGGCTTGGGAATTAAAATTTCCAAAATTAATTGGTGTAAAATTAACGGGAAAATTATCGGGTTGGACAGCACCAAAAGATGTTATTTTAAAAGTAGCAGATATTTTGACTGTAAAAGGAGGCACAGGCGCTATTGTAGAATATTTTGGCGAAGGAGCAACAGGAATGTCGTGTACAGGAAAAGGAACCATCTGTAATATGGGAGCAGAAATAGGCGCAACCACTTCTACTTTTGGCTATGACAAATCTATGGAACGCTATTTACGTGCCACAGATAGAGATGACGTAGCAGATGCTGCCAACAAAGTAAAAGACTATTTAACAGGAGATGCAGAGGTATATGCAAACCCAAAAGACTATTTTGACCAAGTAATAGAGATTGATTTATCAGAATTGAGTCCGTTGTTAAACGGTCCTTTTACACCAGATTTATCTACAAAAGCGGGTTCAGCTATGACTGAAGCTGCCAATAAAAACGATTGGCCTTTGCAAGTTGAATGGGGATTGATAGGTTCTTGTACCAACTCTTCTTATGAAGATTTGTCTAGAGCATCATCCATAGCACAACAAGCCATTGACAAAGGGTTAAAAACAAAAGCCGAATTTGGTATCAATCCAGGTTCAGAAAAAGTTAGATATACAGCAGATAGAGATGGTATTTTAGGAATTTTTGAAAAGTTAGACGCAAAAATATTTACAAATGCTTGTGGCCCATGTATTGGTCAGTGGGGGCGTTATGAAGACCCAAAAAATGCACCAAAAAATTCAATCATACATTCGTTCAATAGAAACTTTGCAAAGCGTGCAGATGGCAATCCAAATACCCACGCATTTGTGGCTTCGCCAGAAATGGTAGCAGCAGTTGCTATTGCAGGACGTTTAGATTTTAATCCGATAACGGATACACTAATTAATGAAAATGGCGAAGAAGTATTATTAGATGAACCCACAGGATGGGAATTGCCACCAAAAGGTTTTGAAGTAAAAGATGATGGCTATTTAGCACCAGAAGCAGATGGAAGTGGTGTTGAAATTAAAGTAAATTCAACATCAGAAAGATTGCAATTGTTAGAACCCTTTACACCTATTGGAAATGATATTTCTGGAGCAAAATTATTGATTAAAGCACACGGAAAATGTACAACAGATCATATTTCTATGGCAGGCCCTTGGTTGCGTTACAGAGGTCATTTAGATAATATTTCTAACAACTGTTTGATTGGAGCAGTCAATGCTTTTAATATGAAAACTAATTTTGTAAAAAGTCAGTTAACAGGAGAATATGATGCGGTTCCTGCAACACAAAGAGCCTATAAAAAAGCAGGAATTAAAACCATTGTAGTTGGCGATCATAATTATGGCGAAGGTTCGTCTAGAGAACATGCTGCAATGGAACCACGTCATTTAGGAGTTGTTGCTGTTATTGTAAAATCTTTTGCCCGTATTCATGAAACAAATTTAAAGAAACAAGGAATGTTAGGGTTAACCTTTGCAAATGAATCTGACTATGATTTAATTCAAGAAGATGATACTTTTAACTTTGTAGATTTACATGAGTTTTCAGCTGGAAAACCATTAACTATTGAAGTTGTTCATGCTGACGGAAGTAAAGATGCAGTTTTGACAAATCATACCTATAATGAAGGTCAAATAGAATGGTATCATGAAGGATCTGCTTTAAATTTGATTAAAAAGCAAAATTTGTAATTTCTCTAAATACATGACAAAAAATAAGTGTCATTGATTCAAAACCGTGTAATCAATTCGTTATCAAGATCTTTCAGGTTTTGAAAACCTGAAAGATCTCACAAACATTTGTTTTTAAAATACTGATTTTAGAGAAACTATGTGTTAATATTATTTTTTGCTATGTAATTAGGTAATTTCTATTTATTTAGATAAAAAATCCAATCTCTAACATCCCTATCTAAAATCAAAATATTATTTTTGCGGATGCAACAACACCATGTGCTTATTTTAGATTTTGGTTCGCAATACACACAATTGATTGCGCGTAGAGTACGAGAATTAAACATTTATTGCGAGATTCATCCTTATAACAATCCACCAAAAGAAATCACAAATTTTAAAGCGGTCATTTTATCAGGAAGCCCTAATTCTGTCAGAGGAGAGCAGGTATTGCATCCAGATTTATCAGAAATTAGAGGCAAAAAACCTTTATTAGCGGTTTGCTATGGCGCACAATATATAGCCCATTTTTCTGGAGGAAAAGTTGCCTCATCAAATACAAGAGAATACGGAAGAGCAAATTTATCTTTCATAAAAAAGGATGAAATTTTCTTCAATACTATTTCCGAAGGAAGTCAAGTTTGGATGAGCCATTCAGACACCGTCAAAGAATTGCCAACAAATGCAACCCTTTTAGCAAGTACCAAAGATGTAGAAAATGCTGCATATAAAATTGAAGGAGAAGACACTTTTGCTATTCAATTTCACCCAGAAGTCTATCATTCTAAAGACGGAAAACAAATATTAGAAAATTTTTTAGTAAACATTGCAGGAGTTGCGCAAACGTGGACTCCAGATTCTTTTGTAGAAAGTACCGTAAAATCTATTCAACAAAAAGTAGGAAACGACAAAGTAGTTTTAGGGCTTTCAGGAGGCGTAGATTCCACGGTAGCAGCAGTTTTATTGCACAAAGCTATTGGCAAAAACTTGTATTGTATTTTTGTAAACAACGGGCTTTTACGAAAAAATGAATTTAAAAATGTATTAAGTCAATACGAAGGAATGGGTTTGAACGTTAAAGGTGTAGATGCCTCAACACGTTTTTTAAAAGCTCTTGAAAATGTAAGTGATCCGGAGCTAAAAAGAAAAGCCATCGGAAATGCTTTTATTGAAGTTTTTGATAATGAAGCCAACCAAATAAAAGGTGCCTTGCCTACTGGCAAACAGGTAAAATGGTTGGCACAAGGGACTATTTATCCTGATGTTATTGAGTCCGTTTCTGTAAATGGAGGTCCATCAGCAACTATAAAAAGCCATCATAATGTGGGTGGATTGCCAGATGTTATGAAATTGAAAATTGTAGAGCCTTTGCGAATGATTTTTAAAGATGAAGTTAGAAGAGTGGGTGCTTCTATGGGAATAGATAAAGAATTATTAGGGCGTCATCCGTTTCCAGGGCCAGGATTGGCTATCAGAATTTTAGGCGATATTACCTCGGAAAAAGTTCGTATTTTGCAAGAAGTAGATGCTATTTTTATTGACGGTTTAAAAGAGGACAATTTGTATGACAAAGTGTGGCAAGCTGGGGCAATTTTATTACCCGTAAATTCTGTAGGAGTTATGGGCGATGAAAGAACTTACCAAAAAGTGGTGGCTTTAAGAGCCGTGGAAAGTACTGATGGAATGACCGCAGATTGGGTACATTTACCCTATGAGTTTCTGCAAAAAACATCCAATAAAATAATCAATAAAGTAAAAGGTGTTAATAGAGTTGTGTATGATATTAGTTCAAAACCACCAGCAACCATAGAATGGGAATAAACAATTAAGAATGAATAGAATAAAAATAGTATTGGTTTTTTGTATGATAACATTTGCTGTTTCTTGTGGACAGCAAAAAAAATATATTGAATACACCGTAAAACAAGGTGAAACAATGGGTACAATTGCCAAAGATCTAGGTATAAACACTAGATATTTATTACGTTTAAATCCTGATGTTTCTAGAAAACCAGATCCGAATACAATCATTATTATTCCTAGCCCAAAGAAATCTAAAACTTCTACAAATACAGAAGCAGAAACAAACATTGATGAAGGAAAAGATGAGGTTGAAGAAGTCAAACCTATAGATGATGATAAAGTAAAAGAACTGGAAGCATTAAGAAAAGAATTTGTCGTCCATGAAGTAAAACCCAAAGAAACCATTTATGGTTTAAAAAGATTTTATAATGTTTCTGAAGAAGATTTGTTAAGGCTAAATCCAATATTATCAGAAGGATTAAAAATAGGACAGTTTATTAAAATAAAACCAATTGTAGAAGGTAAAAAATCTGAAAATGTACGATATGAAGATTTTATAAAAGAAAATGCTTCGCTAAAAGTTGCTCTATTATTACCATTTATAACAAACCAATACGATTCTGTTTCTTCTAAAGATATTTTTAGCAAAAGTGTGTTAGTTAATATTGCTACCGATTTTTATTTAGGCGCAGAAATTGCCATCGATTCTTTAAAAAACCAAGGAATTGATATAGAATTAAATGTCTTTGATACAGGAAGAAATAGTAGTAAAATAAAAAGGATTCTTGCTGAACACAATTTGAATGCAAACGATGTAATCATTGGTCCATTGTATTCTGAAGAGGCAAAAATTGTTGCTAGAAAAGTAAATGTTCCCGTAATATTTCCATTTTATTCTAAAGACCAATACAAATTTTCGTCATCAAAACTGATAAAAGCATCACCAGAAAAAAAGGTTTTTAGAGAAGAATTAGTTACTTATATAAAAGATCATTTTAATAGTGGCAACCTTATTATTGTTGGAGACGGAAAATCTGCTTCAAATCTGAATAGTTCTAAAATAAAAAAAACGTTAGAAAATCATAATGCTACAACAAAAGTGCATATTTTAAAACCTGAAAAAGGGTATATAAAAAAACAACTTTTTTTAGATATATTAAAGCCAGATGTAAAAAATTGGGTACTCATAGCAACCAATGACAATGTAGTAGTTGCAGATGCTATTAATAGTTTAATTAGCTTACCCAAGGCTACTTCTGTAAAAGTTTTTAGTTTTGATAAAGGGGTGGCATTTGACAAAATTGACAATTTTAAATTGGCAAAAATTGGATTTACCTATGTAAGCGATCAATATGTTGATGAAACATATACTACTACCCAACTATTTAACAAACAATATTTTACTAAAAACAATGCATTGCCGTCTTTTTATGCAACCAAAGGTTTTGATATTGTCTATGATATTCTAATGCGTTTGGCTTCTGGTGAAAATTTAAAATCTACTTTCAATAAAGGGGCTTCATACAGAGTAGAAAGTAAATTTGATTATCAGAAAGAACTTTTTAGCACTTCAGAAAACAAAGGATTATTTATTGTACAATACAATGAAGATTTAACCTTAAAAAGATTAAAATAAAGAAGGGTGTCATAAACAAGATGATTATTTATTGAAGTTTACCACATAGAGCTATGTGAACTATGTGCTTATGTGGTAAATAGTTATAAAAAAAATGTCAATGGTAGTCTGTCGAAGTGAGTTTCTTCTTAAAACTTTAGTCTTCGACAGGCTCAGCCAGACATCCGTTTTCATAAATGTCATAGAGATTCATAGCATCATTTAGACCAAAAAACTCATTTATGACACTACCTACAATTTAATTGTAAATATCGATTCATTTTTGAAAAATATTCATCATTTAGAAAACCAACAATATTTGATTTCTTATTTTAGCCTTTAAAATCAACAAGAAATGAATATTAAAAAACACGTTCCTAATCTATTAACGTTAGGAAATCTTTTTTGTGGTACAGTGGCTACTATTTTTGCAGTACAAGGGGAATTTGTGAGTGTTGCTTTTCTTGTTGTTTTAGGAATTCTTTTTGATTTTTTAGACGGTTTTGTTGCGCGTCTATTACATATTTCTGGGGAATTAGGCAAACAATTAGACTCTTTGGCAGATATGGTTACAAGCGGTGTTGTACCAGGAATTGTGATGTTTCAACTGATAGGACACAGTGGAATTAAAAATTTTGACTTTCACCATCCATTTAAAATAGATAGTTTTTATCAAGACATAAGACTTCTTGGATTATTGCTTACGCTTGCAGCTTGCTATAGGCTTGCAAAATTTAATATAGATACAAGACAGACAGATTCTTTTATTGGTTTGCCTACACCAGCAATGAGTTTGTTTGTAATTTCTTTGCCTTTAATTGTAGAATTTTCTGACTATTCTTTTGCAATAAATTTGATTCAAAATAATTATTTTTTAGTAGGAATCACACTCGTTTTAAGTTTTTTAATGAATGCTGAATTGCCTTTGTTTTCTTTAAAATTCAAAGAGTATAGTGTTAAAAATAACCTTCTCAAATACGTGTTTTTATTAGCTACTGTAATTCTTATTTTTACACTTCAATATCTATCAATTCCTTTAATCATAGTATTATACGTTGTGCTTTCAATAGTCAATAATTATGGAAAAAAATAACGTATTGATAGGCTACTACAAAAATCATCAAAAATGTATGTAGTGTCACCTCTTAAAAAAAAGTATAAAAAACAAGTCCTACCGAAGCAGGACTCAAGATTTTCATCTACGGCATATAGCCTTATTGTAATAAGATTAAGATTAGAAATTTTAATCTGTTACAAATATATAAAAAACTATTTTAGTGCTTTTTACGGGTTTCAGTAAAAAAGCATTTAGGTTTTTGTTATTTTTATAAAAAATTAAAATATGTCAAAAATTTTAGGTTTAGATTTAGGAACTAATAGTATTGGTTGGGCACTTATAGAAGATGATAGCATTATTGGAATGGGAAGTAGAATATTTCCTGAAGGTGTTGTCAATATAGGCGAAGGTGAGGGTAGAGAAGTCTCTAAAAATTCTAGCAGAACAGAAGCAAGAGGAACTAGAAGGCAATTTTTTAGAAGAAGATTGCGCAAAAGATATTTGTTAAGAGAATTGGCAAAACATCATTTATGTCCTATTTCATATACCCTAATAAAAGACTGGAATGGTAAAACAGTTTTTAAAAACAAACAATTGCAAGAGTGGTTTCAACTAAATCCATATCAGTTAAGAGCAAAAGCTATTACAGAAAAAATTACTTTAGAAGAACTAGGTAGAATATTCTACCATATCATACAGCGTAGGGGTTTTTTGAGCAATAGTAGAAGTGCAGGAGCAGAAGTAAAAGAAACGAGTGCTATTTTTAAAGGAGATGCTAAAACAGGCAAAATAGGGATAAGTAATACTTTAGAAAGTATTGAACAAAATAAAACATTAGGGGGGTATCTGCATTCTATACAGCCTAAAGAAAATGAACCGTATGCGGGGGAGTTAGAACGTATTAGAAATAGATATACCACAAGGCAAATGTATATTGATGAGTTTGAAACAATCTGGGAAACTCAAAAAAAATATCACCCTGAATTGACAGATGATTTAAAAACGCTTTTTGGTGGACGTAAAAAAAATGGCTATAAAGAAGATGGTGTTTTGTTTCATCAAAGACCTTTGCGTTCTCAAAAGCATTTGGTAGGCCACTGCTCTTTTGAACCTAAAAAAACAAAATGCCAACTTAGTAGTATTCCTTTTGAATTGTTTAGAATATACCAATGGGTTAATACGGTTTCTTATGATATTCAAGGAGAAAAACAACCAATTACTAGCCAAGAAAGAGAAAAAATAGTATCGCTTCTATTATCTAAAGAAAAATTGAATTTTAAAGAAATTAGAAAAGCTATTGGAAAAACAGAGGCGATACATCAATTTAATTTTAAAGATAATGATAGAATTATAGGTTCATATACTATTAGTAATTTATCTAATAAAAAGTTTTTTGGGCAACAATGGTTTCAGTTTTCGGAAAAAGAACAAGAAGATATTTGGCATATACTATCTTTTTTTGATGATAGGGATAAACTAAAAGAATACGCCATAAAAAAATGGAATTTTGATGAAGAAAAAGCAATTAAAATTTCTAAATTTAATCTAAAAGATGGGTATTCTAATTTAAGTAGAAAAGCAATCAACAATATATTACCCTTTTTAAAATTGGGTTTTATGTATGATGTTGCTGTGGGTTTGGCAGGCGTTAAAAATGTTTTAGGAACTCATTGGGAAAAGCATGAGCAATTTGTATTAGACAATGTACCAGAAATAGTGCGTTCTAACTTAAAAGGGGGGTATGTAGCACCTTTAAAAAATATGATGAAAAAGGAATTTAATTGTACAGACAAGCAATTAGAAAAATTGTACCATCATAGCAGTGCTATTGAAAGCACAAAAATTTTAGATAGACTTCCTGTAAATAGTAATGCGGATAAAGAAATTCAAAAAATTAAAAATCCTGTTGTAATTACGGCTTTATTTGAAATACGAAAATTAGTAAATGAAATTATTGACACTTACGGAAAACCTAGTGAGATAAAGGTTGAGTTGGCACGTAATTTAAAAGCCTCTAAAAAAAACCGTTATGAAACTAGAAAGAAACAACAATTTTTAGAGCGAGAAAATGATAGGGTAAAAAAGAGGTTGGAAGAAGAAAACTACAGAATAACACATACCAATATTCTAAAATACAAACTATGGGAAGAATGCAACCATACTTGCCCTTTTACGGGAAAAATAATTACCGTAAGTCAGCTTTTTACTGGTGAAGTTCAAATAGAACATATTTTTCCCTGGAGCCGTTCATTAAATGATAGTTTTCAGAATAAAACACTTTGTTTTGCTGATGAAAATAGAGCCAAAGGAAACAGAACTCCTTATGAATTTTATAGTACACAAGGAGAAAAAAAATGGGAAGAAATAAAACTACAAGCCTTAAGTTGTTTTAAAGATAAATACCCTAGTTATCCAAACGCCTATCATAAATTTAAACATTTTATAAAGCAAAAACACGAAGAAGATTTTGTAAGTCGTCAGTTAAATGACACACGTTATATAAGTAAAGAAGCAAAAAATTATTTGTCAAAAATATGTAATGATGTCATTGTAGCTCCTGGGCAAATGACAGCGCACCTTAGACATCATTGGGGTTTAAACACTATATTAAACAAAGAAGGTGATACTAAAACAAGAGACGACCACAGGCATCATGCAATAGATGCTTTGGTTATGGCATGTGCTACAAGAAGTCATTTACAAGAATTGAGTAAAAGAAATAGATATAATAAAAACCATGATTTAAAAGATTTTTCTATGCCTTGGCAATCTTTTAGGCAAGATGCAGAAAAAGCTGTAGAACAAATTTTAGTTTCTCATAAAAAACGAAAAAGTCTTTTAACTATTCGCAATCACAAAACTAAAAAAGAAGGTGTTACTTATACCAATTTGGGAGTAGCTGCCAGAGGGCAATTGCATAAAGAATCTATTTACGGTAAAAGAAATGCAGCTACTAAAGATGAAGCTTTTCATATACGAAAACCTTTAGAGAGTTTAACAACAGAAAAGCATTTAGAAAAGGTTGTAGATAAAACTATTCAATTGCTTATTTTTAAAAGAGTAAAAGAATTAGGTGGTTTTATAAAAGGAAAAATACCCAATGAAACTTTTTTTAGTATTGATGAAAACGGGAACAGACAACCGCAAATTTTTCTACCCAATAAAAATGGTTTGCCAGTACCAATTAAAAAAATAAGAATTAAAGAAAATATTGGTGGAGCAGAACCACTAAAAAAAGACATCAACCAATATGTAAATCCAAGAAACAATCATCATGTACTTATTTATAAAGATGAAGATAATAATTTAAAAGAAGATGTAGTTACTTTTTGGACGGCTGTAGAACGCAAAAGACAAAAACAAAATGTTTTCCAACTTCCAGAAGATGGTCAAGAAATTGTAACAATTTTGCAAATAAATGATATGTTTTTGTTGGGTCTAAATGAAGAAGAAATAGATTGGGAAAAGCCTAATTATAATTTATTAAAAAAACATCTATACAGAGTACAAAAGATTTCTTCAAAGTTTTATGAATTTAGATTAAGTTCGGAAGCTAAAATTGATAAAAAAGAAAGAACCTATTACTGCAGAATTCAAAGTTTTGGAAATGGAAAAACAGGTTGGCAGACATTTAACCCAATAAAAGTAAAGGTTAATAGTATTGGGAAAATAGTTCTAGTTTGATTGAAACATTCAAAGAATCAGAAGAATATGGTAGCTATCAAGAAAAATAAAAATCTTGCTATTTTTTCAAGCTAATACAACAAGATATTATGCTTCCGAAACAACATACAAAATTTATTTTTTCACAAACACCTTAATTTTTATGTAATTTGTCGAAATTATTTAGTTATTTATCATATTTTTATTTTTTTAAATAATATTAACTCAATCAACTAAAATTATGATTCAAAAATTAATGAAGCTGTTGCTTATCATTTGCATTTTTAGTATTCATACTATGTATGCACAAAGCACAGTTACTGGAACTATTACGGACGCTTCCGACGGTATGGAACTTCCAAGCGTTACTGTTCTAGAAAAGGGTACTTCAAATGGTACAACAACAGATTTTAATGGTACATATACTATTCAAGTATCGAACCAAAATGCGGTTTTACAGTTCTCTTCCCTTGGCTATGCAACCAAAGAAATTACTGTAAACGGTCAGACTGTAATAAATGTAGCATTAGAGCAGAGTGCCGAAGCTTTAGACGAAATAGTTGTTACGGCACTAGGTATTAAAAAAGAAACAAAAGCACTGGGGTATTCCTTGACGCAAGTTGACGGTAAAGCTTTATCCGATATTAAAACACCTAATGCGGTAAATGCGCTACAAGGTAAAATAGCAGGTGTAAACATTACACAAAATTCAACAGGAGCCGGAGGTTCTAGTAGAGTAGTTATTCGTGGTGCAAGTTCATTAGCTGGAAATAATCAACCTTTATATGTAGTTGACGGTATTCCAATAGGAAATGACAATAATGGTTCTGCAAGTTTGTGGGGAGGTAATGACGGTGGTGACGGTATCTCAAGTTTAAATCCAGATGATATTGAATCTGTGAGTGCTTTAAAAGGAGGTGCAGCAGCAGCATTATATGGTTCGCGAGCGTCAGGTGGTGTCATCATTATAACCACAAAATCAGGGAAACAACAAAAAGGTTTTGGCGTTGAAGTAAGTAGCCAAATCTTATTCGATAATGTAAACACTTCATTACAAGATTTTCAAACCCAATACGGTCAAGGTCTTAGAGGGGCTAAACCTGTAAGTCAAACAGAAGCGTTAGATGCAGGACTTTCTTCATGGGGGCCACGTTTTGACGGTACAGATGTGGTTCAGTTTGACGGTGTTTCTCGCCCGTATTCTTACGTGGGTAATAACGTTGACAAGTTTTACAAAACAGGTACAACATTTATAAACACAGTGGCTTTGTCTAATAGTACTGAAACATCCAATTACCGTTTTTCAGTATCTGATTTCTCTAATAATGACATAATACCAAATGCTGGATTGAACAGAAAATCATTTTCATTAAATGCAAGTAGTGTATTGGCTGAAAAATTAACCACTTCAGTAAATGTAAAATATATAATTGAGGATGTAACGAATAGACCTCGTTTGTCTGACTCGCCTGGTAACGCTAACTTTGCAGTAGCTCTATTACCAGGAAATTTAGATGTTGGTTCTTTACTACCAGCCACAAATGAAGACGGGAGTGAAAGACAATATTATAGTAATACATTTTTTACAAACCCCTATTTTTCAGTAAATAATTTTAGAAATGAAGATGTAAGAAATAGAATTGTTGCTTCAACTTCTTTGCGTTATGATATGTCAGATGGGTTCTACCTTTCTGGTAGAATGGGTGTTGACCACTCAACACGTAAAAGTGTGGCTGTTGAACCTTACGGTACAGGATTCAAACCTTTGGGCGGAATTAACGAATCAGAAAGAAGATATACTCAAATAGATGCTGATATAATGCTAGGGGCTGAAAGAGCTATTGATGACCAATTCTCTGTAAATGCCTTTATAGGTGCTAATAGCAATTCACAAAAACGAGAGCAGTTAAATCTTGGAGGTAATGATTTTATTGTACCAGGACTAGAAGATTTAAGCAATACCTTATCACAATCAAGAAGTCGTTCTTTTACTGAATCAAAAATTGGATCCTTATACGGATCTGTTGAAGTTTCTTATGACAAATGGGCTTATGTAACCTTTACAGGAAGAAACGACTGGTTCTCAACCTTATCATTTCCAGGAAAAACAACACCAAATGACGATTTTTATTCTTCATTAAGTGCCAGTGTTATCCTTTCTGAAGTATTAGAATTGCCTTCAGAAATAAATTTCTTAAAATTAAGAGGAGGCTATTCACAAGTAGCAGGTGGGGCGCCAGACCCATATTCACTTTCATTGACTTATGAAATTTTTGGACAAAGTTTGTTAGGTCAACCTACAGGACAAATTTTTGGAAATCAAGTTCCCAATGCCAATATAACACCATTTGAAAAAACAGAATTCGAAATTGGTTTTGATGCACGTTTGCTTAATAATAGATTGTCGTTAGATGTTGCTTATTATGCTAATGAAACCATTGGAGATATTGTTGGGGTTTCTGCTTCTCAAACCTCCGGATTTGGAAGTGCTTTAGCTAATTTAGGGAAAATATCTAATAAAGGTATAGAAGTTTTAATTTCGGGTAGCCCTATTAAAACAGAAGATTTTACGTGGAATTCAAGTTTCAATATATCTCATAACAAAGGAATAGTAACAGCAACTAATGACGGAGGAGACATTTTGTTTTTAGACGAGCCAAGAACTCGTAATATTAGAATTGCACAAATAGTGGATGAGAATTTTGGAAGCCTTTATGGAGTTTCTTACGAACGAGATGCCAATGGAACCATTATGTACAATATAGATGGCGACGGTGTTCCAAGAGCCGTAGAAGGGGCACGTAAACTACTTGGTCAGGGAGTTCCCCCAACAACCATAGGTTTTTCAAATTCATTCAAATACAAAGATTTTAGTTTAAATGTATTAATTGACGGAAAGTTTGGCGGTCAAATATTTTCTGGTACAAATACCTTGTTATATCGCAACGGACTTCACCAAGATACTGCTGAAAATAGAGAAGCACTTACCGTATCGGGTATTGATGCCGCTACAGGAGATCCTTTTACGACAACGGTGGCTCCAGAAAATTTAGCTATCTACTATGGAGAAATAGCTGATATTGCCGAGGAATTTGTAGAAGATTCAGATTTTATTAAATTACGTCAATTAAGTGTTGGATATAACGTACCCAATAAATTTTTAGAAAAAACATTTTTACAAAGTGCTACAATCTCTGTAATTGCGTCTAATCTTTTTTATCTTAAAAGAAGTATTGATAATATAGACCCAGAATCGGCTTATTCCGCAGGAAACTCTCAAGGATTAGAGTATTTTGGAGTTCCTTCTACGAGAAGTTATGGATTAAATTTTAATATTAAATTTTAAAAAGAAAATCATGAAAAAATTAATTTATATTATATGCATAACACTCTTTTTAGCAAGCTGTGATAACGGTTTTGAAGAGTTGAATGTAAATCCAACAAAACCTGTACAGGTAGCTGTTGGCACAAAGTTGACAGCAGTACAAAAATATATTTCGAGCGAGCGTTATGATAATTGGAGGGCAAATCTAATCTATCAGTCCACAATGATGCAACATTTTGCAGCAACCGCTGGCTATTGGAGTGGCGATAAATATACATGGAATAGAGGGTATGCCTCTTCATTGATGGATCGTTATTATTCGAACGCAGTAAAAAGTTTGGAAGATTTAAGAGTACAACTTAACGATGAAGGTGCAGCAGATGAAATGAAAGCAATAGTACGCATTTTAAGAGTGTATACATTCTCTAGATTAACAGATTTGTATGGAGATATTCCTTATAGCGAAGCAGGAAAAGGTTTTACAGAAGGAATTTTAAAACCTAAATATGATGCGCAGAGTGAAATATATCCAGATTTATTGAAAGAATTAGAAGAGTCTGCAGCAGCCTTGGGGTCAGGAACCTCTGGTTTTGGATCAGCAGATGTTATTTATCAAGGAGATCAAGGAAAATGGAAACGATTAGCAAATTCATTAATGCTACGTTTAGGGTTGCGTTTGATAAAAGTAGATGCAGCAGCAGCCCAAGCTTGGGCAACAAAAGCAATAAATGGAGGTGTCATGCAATCTAATGACGACATTTTTTATTTAAGACATGAAGTTACTCAAAACAGAAATGGTAATAGCGAAGTGTTTGACGCAGACGGAAATCCTAGAATGAGCAAAACATTTATTGATTTCTTACAAGCAGGAAACGACCCTAGACTACCTATACTTGCCGCAAGAAGAAGCGATCAAAGTACAGCTCCCGCAGATTTGCAAGGACTTCCTAATGGTTTAGATGCAGCATTATTACTAGCTTCTACTGGAGAGGATAATACAGATGCGTATGCAGAACCTAATAGAAGTATTCTTGCCGGTTTTGATGCCCCTATGATTTTTCAAACCTATGCAGAAGTTGAGTTTATGTTAGCTGAAGCAAATGTACGTTGGGGGCTTGGTGGAGCTGCTGCAACCAGTTATAATAATGGAGTTACCGCAGCGATGGAAATGCTATCATTATATAGCGCAGATGCCGTTATACCTTCTTCCGATATAGCTAACTATTTGGCAAATAACCCTTATAATGTAGCAAATGCTCTTGAGCAAATAAACACACAATATTGGGCAGCTACCTTCTTAAATGAATACGAGACATTTGCCAATTGGAGACGTACTGGTTTCCCAGTGTTGACTCCTGTGAATTACCCAGGAAATGAAACCAACGGAACTATACCAAGAAGATTAACCTATACCGAGAGTGAAGCAACCAATAATGCAGATAATTATGCTGCAGCTATTGCTGCTCAAGGACCAGATGAATTAACGACCAGAGTATGGTGGGATCAGTAAATTATTAGAGTTAATAATAAATTAAAAAAGTGAAGTTTTATAGCTTCACTTTTTTTTATTACTTTAGTTTTCACAGACCTTTCAGGTTTTTAAAACCTGAAAGGTCTAAACTAAACTTAGTTTTATGATACTACATTTCAATAAAGCCTTATTATTAATATCACTCCTATTTATAGGGATGTTTTCATCTTGTGAAAATAAATCAACAGACACACAATTATTTAGCCTATTGCCTTCAGAAAAAACAGGCGTTATTTTTAATAATAACATTAAAGACGATAAAGAAAAAAATATTTTATTGTACGCCAATTTTTATGGAGGTGCAGGTGTGGGTGTGGGTGATTTTAATAATGATGGTCTTCAAGACATTTATTTTGCGGGGAATATAGTTGCTGATAAACTATATCTAAATCAAGGCGATTTTAAATTTAAAGATTATACAGATTCCGCAGGTATTATCAATGACGGAAGTTGGTCAACAGGAGTTATTGTTGCCGATGTGAATAACGATGGATTTTTAGATATTTATGTTACAAAAGAGTTGTACGATCATCAACCTGAATTGCGTAAAAATAAATTATATATCAACCAAGGTGATGCCACATTTATAGAAATGGCTGAGAAGTTTGGCGTTGCAAATTCAGAAAGAACTAGGCATGCTACGTTTTTAGATTATGATAAAGATGGTTTTTTAGATTTATTTATCCTAAATCAACCTCCAAACCCTGGAAGTTATTCAGAATATTCAGGCACAGAATTACTTTTACCAAAATACGCTTCCATTTTATATAGAAATATTGCTGGAAAGAAATTCATTAAAACCACAAAAATGGCGGGTTTGCACAGGGCTAGTTTCCCAAATGCAGTTTCAGCAAGTGATTTGAATAATGACGGTTGGACTGATTTGTATGTTGCCAATGATTTTTACGCGCCAGATTTTATCTACCTCAATAACCAAGATGGCACTTTTACAAATGTTGCCGATAAAGCACTAAACCACATGTCTTATTATAGTATGGGCGTAGATGTATCAGACATCAATAATGATGGGTTTTTAGATGTATTTGTTGTTGATATGGTGGCAGAAGACAATTTTAGGTCAAAATCGAACATGAGCGGAATGAATCCAGCAGTTTTTTGGAAAGTGGTTAATGACGGCGGGCATTATCAATATATGTATAATACTTTTCATTTGAATAATGGCAACAATACCTTTAGCGATATCGCTCAATTAGCAAACATAGAAGCAACCGATTGGAGTTGGTCTAATTTGATAGCCGATTTTGACAATGACGGTAAAAAGGATATCTATATTACAAACGGACTTTTAAGAGACATTAGAAATACAGATGCTTCAAAAAAAGTAGGTGATTTTGTCGTAGAATCTGCTAAAAAATGGACGAAGGAAAATCCGAATGGAGGCGAGGTATCTATTTGGGATATATTAGATTTAGAAAAAACATTAGCCATTTTACCTTCCGAAAAATTAGCGAATTATACTTATAAAAATAATGGACAATATCACTTTGAAAATGTTTCGTCATCTTGGGGATTAGACAAAAAATCGTTTTCAAACGGGTCTGCTTATGCTGATTTAGATAATGATGGTGATTTAGATTTAATCGTCAATAATATTAATGATGAAGCCTTTATCTATAGAAATAATGCGAACAATAATTATCTAAGAATTGCTTTAAAAAGTAAGAATAATGCTCCAATTTTTGGAACAAGAGTCCTTATAAAAAACGATACTTTACAACAAGTATTTGAAACTACAAACGTTAGAGGAATTTATTCCACTAGCGAAAATATAGCTCATTTTGGTTTAAATGATTCAAAAAAAGTTGATGAAATTAGAATTACTTGGCCCAATAATTCCGTAACTATTTTAAAGAATGTAAAAGCCAATCAAAAAATGGAAGTATATCTGGAAGATGGTAAGATAATGGAAGACAGGTTTGACAAAGAAATTCAACCCTTATTTTCTGATATTTCTTCTAGTAGTCGAATTGATTTTAAACATACCGAAAATGAATTTGATGATTATCAACAGCAATTATTATTACCGCATAAATTATCACAGTTTGGACCAGCTTTAGCAATTGCCGATGTAAATAATGATGGAAATGAAGATGTTTTTATGGGAGCAGCAACAGGGTTTCCTTCTAAATTATTTTTACAAGACAGTAATGGTCAATTCAAATTGAGTCCAAATCCTGCTTTTGAACTGGATAAAAACTATGAAGATGTTGATGCGGTTTTTTTTGATATTGATAACGACGGAGACCAAGATCTATATGTGGTTAGTGGTGGCAATGCGTATAAAAAAGAGCATCCCAATTATAAAGATAGAGTTTATTTGAATAATGGAAAAGGCAATTTTACACGATCAAAAAAATCTATAGAATCCTTTAATGATAGCGGTAGTGTTGTGGTGCCCGCAGATTTTGATAACGATGGCGACATTGATTTGTTTGTTGGCAACAGACATATTCCGCATCAATACCCGCTTCCTGCAAGTAGCAGATTATTAGAAAACAGAAATGGTAAACTCATCGATATTAGTAAAACCAACGCCAAAGACTTGAATGCTATTGGATTGGTTACGGATGCAATTTGGACAGACTACGATTCAGATAATGATGTAGATTTAATGATTGTGGGCGAATGGATGGGCATTACCCTATTAAAAAATGAAAAAGGAAATTTCACAAAACAATCCATTGCAGATTTTGAAAATACCAAAGGTTGGTGGTTTAGTATAGAACAAGGCGATTTTGATAAGGATGGTGATATGGATTATATCGCTGGAAATTTAGGGCTCAACTATAAGTACAAAACTTCTATTGACAAACCATTTGATATTTACTATAAAGATTTTGATGGGAATGGCAAAGATGATATTGTGTTAGGGTATTATAATAACGAAAAACATTATCCGTTAAGAGGTTTCTCGTGTTCTGCAAATCAAGTTCCGAGATTAAAAAAAACTATCAAAAAGTATGATGCTTTTGCCAGTATGGAGCTTACAGATGTATATGGTAAAGAAAACCTTTCTGATGCCTTTTATCTTAAAACAGATACTTTTGCAAGTTCTTTTATCGAAAATTTAGGGAATGGCAAATTTGCCATCAAAGCATTGCCAGTGGAAGCCCAATTTTCAAACATCAATGATTTTTTAATTGACGATTTAAATAAGGATGGCAATTTAGATGTTCTCTTAGCAGGTAACTTATTCGTTTCTGAAGTTGAAACACCTCGTAATGATGCGGGTACTGGCTTGGTTTTATTAGGAAATGGTGAAAATGATTTCAAGGTTATGAGTGCCAAAGAAAGTGGTTTTTTTACGAATGGTGATGTTAAAAAAATTAAGATGTTGTCTAATGCAAATGAAAAATTAATATTTGTTGCTAATAATAATGATTTTCTGCAAGTATTTAAGTTACACCAGAAGTAAATTTATAGGATTTATGATGGTCTTCGACAAGCTCAGACAGACATTTTTTTTTCACAATTGTCATTTAGATTTAGGATCATAATTTAACCTAAAAAGCTAGTATAGAAACTATATGTCACGCTGAGCTTGTCGAAGCGAGCCTTTCGAAATGAGTTTGTCGAAGCGACTCTTTCTAATAAATTTTTTTAATCATTTAAAAAAACAGTTAAAAAATATCTATGATATAGGATAATAGGTTCAAAACTAAAGATATGAAAAAAATTAATACACTCCTTTTTCTTTTAGCAATCATTTTAATGGGTTGTTCAAATGAAAAAGAACTATTGATACCTTTTTCAAATCCTGAAATTGAATATTGGGGAAGAATTGATACTACTAGAGTTGATGTCGCAGAACTCTATTGGTCTGGTAGTTCTATAAAAATAAATTTTGAAGGTAAATCAATCAAGGCATTATTAAAAGATGCATCTGGAGATAATTATTACAACATAATTATAGATAACGATAGTATTTCTCTTTTAAGACCAAGCACAACGAAGCAATACTACCCATTAGCTTCAAACTTGCCTAAAGGAAAACATTCTATCGAAATTTTTAAAAGAACGGAATGGGATAGAGGGGAAACTAATTTTTATGGTTTTAAGATTAAAAATAATGGCAAATTGTTGCCAAAGTCTGTACCTAAAAAAAGAAAAATAGAATTTTATGGAAACTCCATAACAGCAGGTTATGCGATTGAGGATACTTCTGGAAGAGACTCACCAGACAGTATTTATACCAATAATTATTTAAGTTATGCTGCTATTACTGCTAGACATTTTAATGCTAAATATCATTGCATTTGTAGAAGTGGTATTGGTATAACTGTTGGTTGGATTCCTCAAATAATGCCAGAAATGTATGATAGATTGATTCCTACGGATAGTACTAGTACGTGGGATTTTTCTTTATATACTCCTGATATTGTTGTAATTAATTTATTTCAGAATGACTCATGGTTAGTCAATTTGCCAAAAAACGTAGAGTTTAAGAAGCGATTTGGAAACAAAGCTCCCACGGAAGAATATTTAATAAAGGCTTATCAGCAATTTGTAAGCAATCTAAGAAATCACTACCCAAAAGCAACTATTATATGTTCGCTCGGAAGTATGGATGCCGCTAAAGAAGGTTCAAAATGGATGGAGTATATTAAAACTGCTGTAACAAATCTTAATGACAAAAAAATCTACACCCATTTTATGCCTTATATCAAATCAACAGTCCATCCTTCTATTCAAGATCAGCAAGTTATGGCAAATAGTTTAATTCAATTTATTGATAAAAATATTGAATGGTAATAATCAAATAATTACTATTACTCTGTTGTAAAAGACGATGCTGGCAAACCTTCTTTATTAAACAAACTAGCTATTCCATGATCACTCCAAGCATAACGTGCATATACTGGATTTTGCACAGTTGTAGCATATAATTCAACAGTGTTATCTGTAATTTTTGCAGTAGCTGGAACGTATTTTTTATCTACACTAGCAATCTCAAATCCTTCCAATTTAGAATGAATCGCTTTTAAACCAGCACCCATAAAATCAAATTCAAGGATTAATTTATTTTCAGAAATCGTATGCTTTTTATACAAAGGACCAGAAGCAACCATTTTTTTATTGTAATCATTATTCAATGCTAAACCCGCTAATCTATTTCCAACATCTTGTTTGTTAGAAGGATGGATGTTCATAAAATTACCTATATCCATTGTAACCACCATGCCTGTATTTATTGTTTTTAAGCTTTTTCTTTGGGCGTCTCTTAAATCCATTGACCCTTCCTTATTTGGTGGAGTTCCATAATTATAGGGTGCTATTTGAACAAAGTAAAAAGGAAAATCTGCTTTCCAATGACCACGCCAATCGTGTATCATTTTTGGGAACAATCGAGAATATTGTTCTGCTCTACCAACGTTAGATTCTCCTTGATACCAAATAGCTCCTTTTATAGTATAAGGAACTAATGGACTAATCATAGCATTATAAAGTACACTTGGCAAATTTGGACCCATTACCATTATTTCGGGTCGTTTTGATAAATCAATTGTATCTAAATCATACCTATAAAATTTCCCATTGTATATTTCAGCCATAGGTTGATATTTCCAAGACCCATATAACGAAATAGTGATATTATTTTTATTAGATAGCTGTAAAGCTCCTGTTATGGTTCCGGGTCCTCCAGTATCAATCGTTCTTATTGCAATCGTATTTTTCCCTTTTTTAAGAAGTTTTTTAGCAATGGTATAAACTCTTTCTGTTGTATGATGTCCGCTACCAAGTAAACCACCAATTTTTTCTCCATTAAAATAAACAGCATCCATATCATCAATAACTCCCATAGAAAGTACATAATCAGTAGTTACATCATCTATTTCAATATCTTTTCTAAGCCATACAACTCCATCAAATTCCCAATCATTAAATGTATCATATCTAGCGGGCAATTCAATATTTCTCCAATTTTCATCATTAAATTTAGGTTGAGCAATTTCTATATCGTTAAAATGTAAAGCAACCCAACCTTTATTAGTTTGAGGGATGTGCAAAGAATCTAATTTTGAATACCAATCTTTGGTGTTTTGCCACTTTTTGGAATCTTCTAATGCAGCAATAGATTCTTTAAAATCACCTAGTTCTTGTAGAGACTTTTTACTTGTCCAAGCTTCTGCAACTGTTCCGCCCCAACTAGAATGAATAATACCTATGGGAACATTTAATTCTTTATATAAACGTCTTGCAAAAAAGTATGCGGTAGCACTAAAATTTTCAGCTGATTGTGGAGAACATATATCCCATTTGCCACTAACAGTATCAATAGCTTTTAAGTTATAATTTCTGTTTACATGAAACATTCTCACTGCTGGATAATTGGCATTCGCTATTTCCTCTTTAGAATTTTTTATAGGATCATTAGGCGGCCATCCTTTTAGAGGCATTTGCATATTAGATTGCCCAGATGCTAACCAAACTTCACCAATTAGTACATCCTTTAGTAAAACAGTTGTGTCTTTTGTAATGATGTTTACTTCATAAGAGCCGCCTGCTTTGGGGGTAGGTATATTTAGTTTCCAATGTCCTTTTTTATCTGTAATACTAGACGATTCCTCTCCCCAACTTCCTTTGACGGTAACCTTTTTATTTGGAGTGTATGTTCCCCAAAAAGCCACATTTTCTTTTTGTTGAAGTACCATATGATCAGAAAAAAGAGGATTGGGTTTCAATTCATTTTGTTCTGAAGGTTTACAAGAAATTAAGGATACTACAATAGAAAAAATGATAGCATTTAAAATATTTTTCTTCATAATTATTTAGTGTATAATGCTTTGTTAATTGCTTTTTCTACTAATTTTTCCATCACTAAATAGCCCGCTTTGTTTGGGTGAACAAGATCATTTGCAGTTGTGTAATCAGGTACTTTTAAACCTCCTTTATCGTCAACCATTGCAGAATAATAATCTAAATAAATAAAATCATTTTTTTTAGCATACATTTTAAGTGCTTTATTAATTTTAATAATTTTTGGAGCGGGATTTAACCCAGGTTTCCAAGGATACTCTATGGCGGGTAAAACGGAAGAAATAATCACTTTAATGCCATTGGCATCTGCAATTTCTGCCATCGATTTTATATTGTCTATAATGGTTTCTAAAGATGTGTAACCCGTATTGCCCGCAATGTCATTGGTACCTGCTAGAATAACCACAGCTTTTGGGTTTAAATCAACAACGTCTGGTCTAAACCGTAATAACATTTGTGGCGTAGTTTGTCCACCTATACCTCTATTAATATAATCTCTACCTTTAAAAAATTCTGGACGTATGATAACCCAACCTTCTGTAATTGAGTTTCCCATAAAAACAACTCTATTATTCACTTTTGTATGTAATTTAAGTTCTAAATTGGCTTTATCATAACGACTTGTATTTGCAAAATCATTCCAATTTTGGGAGTAGGTTTTTTGAGTAACTAATTGCGATAAAAATAACATTAGGATAAGCGATTTTAAATTCATGTTGTATTTTTTAGTTAGATTTTATTTTCTGTTTTGATTATATGTTATTTATAACCAATTTGTTACCTAATAATGAATCAAAAATAAATAATATTTTGTTACTACATAAATTATTTCGATAAAGATACCGCCTCTAGCACACTATCATTCTATTAATCTTTAGTAGATACAAGCCTTTCTGAAGTTTGAAAATAAAAAAATGCCCGCTACATTTCTGTAACAGGCATCACGTATCCAACTAAAAATAACCAAACAATCAATGGTTAAACTTTTCTTTGAGTACATACTCAAACTTTCATCTCATTATTATAAGACTTAAATGTTTTTAATTTCTTTTTCTGATAAAGGGCCTAATTCATAGATGCTTTCTAACAATTCTTTTTTCAATTTTTTTGCCTCTTCCACTTTGCCATTTGCTTTTAAAATAGTTGCTGTATGCAACAATGCTTCTGGCTCAAAAGTTTTATGAACAACATGATTTTCAGCTATTTCTAAAGCCTCTTTTTTATTCCCATTTTTGTATAAAGACCACGCCAACAAATCGTAAGACTGTGCGGTAGGTCTTTCTTTTACCTCTTGTTGTGCAATTTCAATGGCTCTTTCTACTTTGCTAGTATCATCAGCAAATAATAGAACATCATATTTATGATACATAACACCATAATTTTTATTACTTGCTTTAGAAAAATATTTTTTTATTTGATTGTCTTTTTCATCTGTATTATCCATAAAATCAGCAATTTCGGCTTTTAGTAGATGAGTTTCTGGCGATGCGTTTTCTTTGGTAACTGTATTCAAAATTCTTAATGCTTCCGCAGGATTGCGTTCATAAGAATAGACAATCCAAGCAATTCCTTTTTTTGCATAGCTATTATTAGGATTGATTTTTAAAGCGTTTAAATATGCATTATAAGAATCTTTAATCCTACCTGCATGACCGTAATAATCTGCTAAATTTGTATAGTTCCATTGTATTAAGGTTTTATTTTTAGAAGATGTAGCAATAACCAAAGATTTTTCTAAATACTCAATAGCTTTTTCTAAATTGCCAATATGGTCGTTGTATTTAGAGAGTCTAATTAAATAGTCAAAATTTTTAAAGTTTTTAGTTTTAGATAAGTATTCTTCAGCCTTTGATAAATTTCCTAATTCCAAATAAATGTCTATGAGCATAAAATGAGTTTGCTCTAATTTTTCGCCATTCTTTTCTGCTTGTAAAGCCAATGTTAACGCTTGATTAAATCTGTGTTGCGAAATATAATTTCTAGCCAAACTTCTTAAATAACTAGCATTGTTATAGTTTGTTCTTTCATTAGCAATTATTAAATTTTTTTCCGCTTCTTTAAGGGCATCAATAGTTCCTGTAAGTTTAAATATGCTTGAATTTACAGTAGCCAATTTTGCATAATACGGATATTGATTTGGGGTCTTCTTTATTTTATTTTTCCAAAAAGTATCATCTAATTTTGTTGTTTCTAAAACTGTATTTTTATCAGTCTTTAAGAATGCATTATAATCTTTAGAATTCGTTATATTTTTATCAATTTCTGTATTGCAACTAATTATCATTAAATAAGTTACGGCTAATAAAATGAGTTGGATATATTTCATGATTTCGTATAATTTTTATAGTCGATTACAAAATGACTGGCGTATGTCCCCTAATGCATACGCCAGATTAGATTTCCTACCAAGGCGAAGCCAAATAAGGAAATGATGTTAAAAATGCTTTATCATTTGCATCTACATTATCATTAGATAAGTTTGGGTTTTCAGTAAAATCTTCTCCTCCAAATATCAATAATAATTCTACAGTAATTACATCGTCTGCCAATGCTCTACCTGTTAAAACATTAGTTCCGTCAAAAAATGTAGTTGTTCCGTCTAAAGAAACTCCAAGCACATCCGTTGCTAATAAACCTGTAAAAGTTGCTGCATCTAAACCTAAGGCATTTTTATCTCCTGGATTTGCATACGCAGGACTTAATGCTTTTAAATTTGCTTCAAACATAGGTTGAAACCTAGCTCCTTGTGCAGAAGGTATTGTTGTGTTAAAAGCATCTTTGCTTGCAGCTGATACAAATACAGTATTTACCGCAGGTCTTCCCATTTGATCTTTTTGTACATAAGTTCCAGAAAAATCAGATCCTTCTGGAGTAACAGGATCATCATCAGAACATCCTACAAAAATGAATGCAAATAGAGTGAAAATGGTTGTATATTTTATATAATTAAATTTCATGATATTATTTTTTAAAAGTTATACTTATTGTTTTGATTTTGCTTCTACCCAAGTATTAATCGTTCCAGAACTACCAATCATTGTTTTAGGAACTTCTACGACTATAGAAAGTACATTTGTTCCTGCAAAAGTATCTGACCCTGGGTTATTAAAACCTGGCGCATTACCAACAATAATTTCTCCATATCTTGCAAAATCCATAAAAAACGGATCGTCTCTTGGTCCAGCAAAGTGCATCATACCATTACTACTACCAATAGTTGCTGAAGAGCCATAACTGGTAATAGCAACTTGCGATGTTACTGCACTTTCATTAATTACACTATTCAAACCCGTAGTTAATGGAGGATAAGGACCAAAAAAGTACATAACACCATCTCTTGGTATTGCTTGAATTACTAAATCTTCTATGTTATCAGTATTCGTATCAATATTGAATTCTACCATAACATTTTCATCAAATGTTGCACTAGCTGAAGCAGAAGGGCTTAGTAATCCTTGTACATTGGCTACAAATGCAATATTATTAGTGTTTTCACCCTGAAAGACATAGAAGTCAGTAATGTCTGCTGATGTACCTTGCACAGCTGGAGCATCTATATGATCTGCTGCAACAACTATGGCTAAACCAATAATCGCTACGAAAATGGTTCCTAATAAAATTTTTGTTTTCTTCATTGTATGAGTTTTTAAGTTAATATTTAATTGAATCTCATATATACTTACGAGAAAAATTACAATACGGTTTTAAAAAATTGAAAAATCTTTACTCTTTTTTAAGAAACCTTATGAACAAAGAGAAAAAGAAAGAAATAAATTACAAATTCAGTAAATATTTGTAGTATTGTAAAAGGAAAAAAATAATTAAATTGAATGATTCTATAGAAAAATCATCTTGGAGAAATAGATTGCGTGAAATAATTTATGAAGCAGATACTAGAGCTGGAAGATTGTTTGATGTGGTTTTATTAATAGCCATACTTGCCAGTATAGTATTTGTAATGCTAGAAAGTGTGGAAAGTTTTGATAAAGAATACCATACTTTTTTAAATATTGCTGAATGGGTCATTACAATTCTATTTTCCATTGAATATGTGTTAAGAATTATATCTATAAAAAAACCGCTAAAATATGTTTTTAGTTTTTACGGGATTATAGATTTGCTTTCTACAATACCAAAATACCTATCATTCATACTTGTTGGTTCTCATAATTTAGCGGCTTTAAGAGCTTTACGATTATTAAGAGTATTCAGAATTTTAAAACTAGCCAGATATATAGGTGCATCCAATAGATTATTAGTCGCTTTAAAAGCAAGTAGGGCAAAAATTGCAGTTTTTATTTTCTTCATTATAATTATATGTATAATTCTTGGTACAATAATGTATATGATAGAAGGCGAAGAAAATGGTTTTACAAGCATACCTAGAAGTGTATATTGGGCTATTGTTACACTAACCACCGTTGGTTTTGGAGACATAGCACCCCATACGCCATTTGGACAACTTATTGCAAGTGTAATTATGATTTTAGGATATGGAATTATTGCAATACCAACAGGAATTGTGAGTTCTGAAATGACAAAAGTGCATAAAAATAATATAGATACCAATACGAAATCTTGCGCTAATTGTGCTATTGAAAGCCATAAAGATAATGCCGATTTTTGTTATAACTGCGGAAGCAAATTAAAGGAATGAGTGCAGAAACCAAAAACATTTTAATCACCATTGTTGGTCCCACAGCAATTGGTAAAACTGCCTTAAGCATTCAATTAGCAAAACACTTCAATACAGAAATTATTTCTTGCGATTCACGTCAATTTTATAAAGAAATGACCATTGGAACTGCCGTTCCTAGTGCTGAAGAATTAGCAACAGTAAAACACCATTTTATACAAAATAGAAGCATTTTTGATGATTATAATGTAGGTCAATTTGAAAGAGATGCTCTTAAAAAATTAGATGAATTGTTTTTAAAAAACCCCATTCAAATACTGGTTGGTGGCAGTGGTTTGTATGTAGATGCTGTTTTAAAAGGATTGGATTATTTTCCAAAGATAAATTCAGAAATCAGAGAAAATTTACAGATTCAACTAGAAAAAAACGGACTTCAATTTCTTCAAAATCAATTAAAAGAATTAGACATCGCAACCTATAATGCTATCGCTTTAGAAAATCCTCAACGTGTTATAAGAGCTTTAGAAATCTGTATAGGAACTGGAATTCCGTATTCCACTTTTAAGAACAAACCAAAATCTCCTCGTCATTTTACTTCCATTAAAATAGGATTAAATGCAGATAGAGAAATACTATACAATAGAATTAATCAACGAGTTGATACGATGATTGAAAACGGTTTGCTAGAAGAAGCAAAAAAATTACATCAACATAAAAAATTAAACGCTTTACAAACCGTTGGTTATAGAGAATTATTTTCCTTTTTTGACGGAAATTTTACAAAAGAAGTTGCTATTTCAGAAATCAAAAAAAATACAAGACGCTTTGCAAAAAGACAATTGACTTGGTTTAGAAAAGATACTGAAATACTTTGGTTTGATTATAAAACGAACCTAAAAACTATTCTTGCAAAAATTTCTAATTATAATTAAGGCAAATTATCCTTCTCGTTGTTTTTCTAATTTGGCTGAAAAGATTACGGGTGTCAATGGCAGGAATAAAGTAATCTGTTTTTAATAATGAGGCATCAGACAAAAAATTTTCCCAAGCGGATATGGTGACGAACACTAGAGGTTTACCACATAGGCACATAGAAAACATAGTGCTATGTGAACTATGTACCTATGTTGTAAATGATTTTAGATATATTATTAAAGTGTTGAAAAATAAATAGTTATATAAAACGTCAATGGTAGATTGTAATGACATTATTCTTCTTTCTTTTTAGCCATAAGCCCCTTTTTTATTTCCCCAAAGGGGAATTATGCTTGTTTATAAAATTTAAAATAGTAACAATTAACTCACTAGAAATTGTATACTCTGGCGAGTAATACGATTTTAAATTGTCTTCATCTTTCTGAATGTCTTTTAATACATGGTTCATGTTTTTTATGATGACTAACTCTGCATCTGGTTTTACTTTCTTTAAATTTTCAGCATCAGAAATTTGTACTTGAAGATCTTTATCGCCATTAATAATTAATGTGGGTATTTTTACTTTCTTAATTTCTTCTACAGGATTTAAAGCAACCCAAGAAGTAATAAATGGTTGATTTGGTTTTGCAAAAAGCGAAAGTAACCTTGGGTCAACGCCTTTAATTTCTCCTGTTTCTTTTAATTCTTTAAGATACGATTCGGTTAGTTTTCCTAGTTCTTTACTTTGTGCAGTTACTTGTCGTACTAATATTTTGTCTATGGTTTCCCCTGCACCAGCAATAGAAATATATGTATCTACATTTTTTAATGCCATCATAGCAGTTAAAGAACCTTGGCTATGACCTACTAAAATAATTTTCGTGAAACGTTTGTCGTTTTTAAAATGATTTACAACTTCTTGAGCATCAAAAACAAAGTCAGAAATATAGATTCCGTCTTTTAAAAAAGCAACGTTTTTAGGATTTGCAGTTCTTTTATCATAACTAAAAAAAGCGATATTTTTTGTATTAATGGCATCTCTAAATTGCTGAATGTATTTGGGTCGATTTCCATTTCTATCAACTCCACCAGAACCGTGAATCCAAATAATTAAAGGCGATTTTTTTTGTGTATAAGTCAATGTACCAGGAAGTTGAATTGTTTGATTGTTGATAAGGATTTCTTCGGTTTTGATTTGTGCATAAGAGATTGTAATTCTGCCAAAGAATAGTAGGAATACAAGCAACAACATTACATAACCGTTTGCAGGTTTAATGATTTTTTCTGTTTTCATGATGTAAAAATTTATAATGATGTTATAAACATATTATTTTATTTTGAAATTTAGATAAAACTTTATACTAATTTTTTAAAAACTAATTATTTCTAGTCAAAAACCGAAATTCTATGTTTTTGGAACAGTAATTGTCAATACTTTTTTATAAGTTTGATCTTTTATGAAAAAATATATATTATTCTTTTTTGTGTTCTTTATTGTAGCCACTGGTGTTGCACAAGAAAAAAAACCTGCTTTTAAAGGCGGTGAATGGCTTCGTTATAAAATGAGTTATAGCGGTTGGATGAGAGCAGGAACAGCAGTATTAGAAGTTGCAGAAACTAAATTGAATGGTAAAAAAGTATTTCATGCCAAAGGAACTGGCTGGACTTCTGGAATGATAAAATGGTTTTTTAAAGTTGATGATACATACCAAAGTTATTTTGATGCAAAGAAAACAAAACCCTACTTATTTAAACGAAAAATAGACGAAGGAGGTTATAAAAAAAACAGAAATACCACCTTCAATTATCAAACTAAAAAAGCATTCGTTCAAGATTTTATCAACAAAAAAGATACCTCCATTGCATTCTCTAACGTACAAGATATGCTGTCATCTTTTTACTATTTGAGAAATCAAAATGTAGAAAATTTAAAAGTGGGCGATGAAATTGGAATTGATATGTTTATGGATTCTCAAGTCTATCCTTTTAAATTACGCTATTTAGGAAAAGAAACGATAAAAACAAAAGTAGGAAAAGTAAAAACTTTAAAATTTAGACCGCTTGTACAAGCGGGTAGGGTTTTTAAAGCTCAAGAAAGTGTTACCCTTTGGGTTTCAGACGATGCTAATAAAATTCCTATAAAAATGAAAGCTTCTTTAGCTGTTGGTTCATTAAGAGCGGAACTGGAAAAGTATAAAGGTTTGGCAAATCCTTTTAAGAAAAATTGACTGTTTAAAAGAATTCTGTATTTAGATTCCAGTTTTACTAAATCTCAAATTTAGCATAAAATTAAAGGTAGTGTCATAGATTAATTGATGATGAGTTTTTGGTCTAAATTATGATATTAATCTCTATGACATTTATGAAAACGAATGTCTGGCTGAGCCTGTCGAAGACTAGGTTTTTAAGAAGAAACTCACTTCGACAGGCTTGTCACATTTAGTTTTAAGATTGGCTTTTGTTAAAACGAATGTCTTTTTGGTGCCTCGAATGACATTCAATAATAAATAATCATTTTGTTTATGACACCACCAAATTAAATTATAGAAGATGATGAGAATTTCCAAAGGAAGCCTTGAGATAAAGCTTCAAGCAATTAATTCTTGTTCATTAAAAACCACACGCTTTTTTATATTTAAAAAAACGTGCGGCTGATTACTACTAACATTAAAACTAATTTACTAAGCTTTTGGGTCTTCACCAAATTTGTTGCTTCCTTTAGTACCTTCAGTAGCAAACAAGATAATATTATAGATAGGGATTAGAATAAAAAACCATTGTTTGTCTAAATCTTGTATACGTCTTACTGCAACAGCAATTGAAGGTAATAATACTATTAATGAGTATATTGAACTTACGTAGGCTAACGCAGTCATACCTGTCCATACAGGCAAAGATGCTAATACATACATAATAATTCCATTAATAAGAGCAAACATCCAAAATTCTTTACGTCTTGCTCTTCCCTTAAAATTGATGTAATTTGTTAATACTTTAATGTACCAGTTCATAATTTGTTGCTATGTTTAAATTTTTATATGTTTAAAAAAACGTAAACTATGTGATGTTTTTATACTAACTAATTAGTTACAGGGGTACGCTCAACAAAACATAACTTTAGGTTTATTTTAAGAATTTACATTTTATTGCTTTCCCTCCTTTGTCAGTACAAATAGGCATATTACCGCCATACTCTTCATGAATTTGAATGTATTTAAATGAAGTACCCCATTTGTTTAAAGCATAATCTCTCATAGCTACTGCAGCAGGAAAAATTTCTTCTCTAAGTACTTTATGAAAAGGAGTTTTATACGTTTCATCATCTACCGAATAGTTCGTTTCAAATCCTAGAACATGATATTCATTTCCATCTACAGAAGGCTGTGTTCCTCTATTAATTGCTTCATAACGAATAACTTCAGTATCCATAATTACAAAATCACATCTAGCTCCTATGGGCGCTCTTGCACCACTTTTTCCTCTTGCATAATTTGCGATAACTCCTAGCCTTTTTATAAGATTATAGATATGTCTTCTCTCTAAATTACTTAATTTATCTGACGCTACCCAATCTGCTATTTTAGACATCTTTTTAAGATATTCAGGTGTAATTTTGCTTGGGTCTGTTATTAACTCCACTTCTGGTTGCCAAAGATCACTTACTGGTTTTTGTGCAAATGCAGCTTTTCTACTAGGGTCATTTGCAGAACCTTTTACGGGTTTAGAAGTTTTGCTTTTTAATTTTTTTTTCAATTTCCCAAATTGGGCGTTGGCATTGCCAAAGGTAAAAATGGCTATTGCCACTAATAGAATTGTTTTTTTCATTGTATATTCATTTTTTATATTGATATTAAAGCAAACCTATCGTTTTAAATTATTTATATGTAATGTTTTGTATAAGTGTTTGCTTTTTTTGTAAAAGCGTTTGTTTTATTTACTAACAGGAATATCGCAACTTGCTTTCTGATAACCAAATCTTCCTAATTTTGGTTTTCCATAGCTGCCACCACCTTCATATTCTCTGAAAAGATAAATTTCATCTACCAAATAGCACATACCATTCGTATCTGTAGATTTGTAATAGACCATTATTCTCTCACCACGCACTTCTTTTTTTAATGGTAAATCATAATTGTTTTTAACAAGAAACCATCGGGGTCCATTTCCTGAAACGGATACATCTACAATCTTAATTTTTTTAATTGATTTTAGATATTTGCCTAATTTCTTTTTAATCAAATTCTCAATTTCAGAATTGCTAATGTCTGGAATTGTTGTATTTGGTTTATAAAAATCATCGGGCATTTTTTTTAATTGTGCATTTGCGATACCAAAAGTAGATAAGATCAATACTACTGACAGAATTGTTTTTTTCATTTTAAATTGTCTTTAATTATTTAACAACAAATATATACGGATGAAAAATGTATATAGAATACATTGTATAAACGTGCCTATGTTTTGTAAATCTGTTTTTAAATGAATTGAAATCGTATTTGAAAATATGGGGTTGCACTACCTTACAAAATGTAGATTTATTAGGTGCGCTTATTTCGCTTTGCTACAATCTTTTATTTTTTCGCCATCAAAATCTTTTCCAGCAGATGTGTTATAATGCACTTTTAAAGAACCATATTTTCCTGCGCCTTCATAATCTCTATCTATATACAAAGCATCCAAAAAATAGCAATTGCCATCTGTTCCTTTATATACCACCATAGTGCGCGTGCCAGAAACATATTTGTTTTTAGGGATTCCAACATTGTTTTTATTTACTGTCCAAGAAGGATTTCCTACAGTAACCACTTTTACTATACTTGACGCTTGTGAGCCAATTCTCTTTTTTATTAATCCTTTCAATTTTTGTAATGATAGATTAGGAATGGTTACATTGGTGCTACTAAATGCTTTTGGCAAACCAACAACTTGTGCGGCTTGAGATGCTGCTTTGGCCTTTGCTGACAATGCTTCTTTATCAACACCAGCCATATCTAGATTAAAAACGGCTTTGGCTTTTTCAACATAATCTTTACTAAATTTAATAATTACATCATATTTGTTTTTGTCAAAACCTTTAAAATAACTCATAATTGTAGTGGTAGGATATTCAAAAACCGTAGAAGCAATTGAAGAGCTAACTGCAACATCTAAATTCAAGTAATTATTTTCCATTTGTGAAACTGGTATGTCAAATCTAATTACACTTCCTCTACCTTCTTGATTATCAAAATAAATACTTGTAAAAGCTCTTCCGTTTTTTTCTTTATAAAACAAAATATCTTTTAGAGAGTTCTCAAATTGAACATTCAAATACACATCCTTATTCCAATCTACAGTTGTTGCTAAATCACTGTTGTTATTGTTGATTTTTGAATTCGATAAAGCCGCTTTTGCATTATACGTTGCTTTTTCTTCATCCGTATTGCTATTTGTATTTGATGAGGTATTATTTACTCGTTTTTTTTTAGTGGTTGCCTTTTTAGTTTTCTTTAATAATTTTCCAAATTGTGCATGACTTGTATTGATGGTAAATACTGCAAGCACTACGAATAGAATTGTTTTTTTCATTTTTAAAATTATTTTTTGGTTTAAATTATGATATTAATCTTTATTCACATTTATGAAAACGAATGTCTGGCTGAGCTTGTCGAAGACTATTTGATTTCTAGCTTTATAAAACTTCCACAAACACACTTTGACAAGCTACCAAAATAACATTCAATACTACTAAAGTAAAGAAAGCATACTTTGATTATTCCTATAATGTATAAGTGTGGGTGTTTTTTATAAATACGTAGGCGTATATGCAAAAAGTGGTGGAAAAAATGTAGCTATAAAGACTCTAAAAACCTTTAAATATTTTGCAATGTTTTTAAAAAGTGTTCTTTTCGTCTTGTTGCAATAGGTATTTCAGCTTGGTTAGAAAGTACTGCAAATCCGTTTTTTAGATATGTGTTTACAGCATTGATATTTATAAGATAAGATTGGTGTACACGACAAAAACCTACATTAGATAATAGTTCTTCATAGTGTTTTATGGGTTTTGTAATGACTATTTCTTGTTTGTTTTTCAAATAAAATATGGTGTAGTTTCCTTCAGATTTACAATATATAATATCTTTAATTTCTACTACATGAATGCTTTGTTGCGTTTTTAATAATAACTTCGTTAATTCTTTATAATTTGACTGTAAAACATCAATATTTGTAGTAGTTTCTGTTTTAAGTTTCTGCAATGTTTCTACCAATTCTAACCTGTCTATAGGTTTTAATAAATAGTTAACAGCACTATATTTGAATGCCTTTATAGCAAATTCGTTATAAGCTGTAATAAATATAATTTTAAATTGAAGGTTGAGTGTTTTTAGATTGTCTAACAGTTTAAAGGCATTTCCGTCTATTAACTCAATGTCCATTAATAGTAAATCTGGTTTTTCTTGAGCAATTAATAATGTACCTTCTTTTACAGAATCAGAAACCCCTACTACTTCTATAAACGGACATTCTGCAGAAAGTATGTTTTTTAAAGAGTTAACAAGAAGAATTTCATCTTCTACAATAATAATTCTCATCTTATTTTACTTGTTTTAGTATTAATTTAAAGATGTTTTATAGGGTATTTCTACAACTACTTTAATGCCAGTTTCTTCAATTCTTTCCATAAGCGTTACCTTATATTTCACGGAATTATTATCAATAGAAATAGCATTCAGTCGCTCTTTTATTATTTGAGTTGATAGTGATTCTTTTTTAGAATCTTTAGGTCTGTTTTTTAGTCCAACACCATTGTCTAAAACAATAAGTTCAAGGTAATTTGCTTTTAATGTATAATGCAATGTGATTAATCCTTTTCTGTTTTTCAAACTTTTTACACCGTGTTCAACAGCGTTTTCTATAAAAGGTTGTATCAACATTGGTGGGATAAAATAAGTGTTACTCAATAAATGATTATCTATTTCAAAATTAAAATCAAATTTATTGTTTAATCGAAGTTGTTGTAGTTCTAAATAATTTTTAATGATTTCCAAATCTTCTTCAAAAGGGATAAAATCTTTTCTTGAATGTTCTAAAATTCTACGTATCAATTTTGAAAATTTTACTAAATAATTGGATGCTTCAGAAGTATTATTGTCCAACATAAAACTTTGAATAGAAGACAATACATTAAAAACAAAATGTGGATTTAATTGAGATTGCAATAATTTTTGTTCTAAAATCAAGCGCTTGGTTTCAACTTTAGATTGTTTTCCCTTGCTATATAAATACCAAATAATGCCTCCAGATAGAAACAAAATAACAAGAACTATTATTAAAAATAGTCGTAGTCTATTTTCTTTTTCCAATACATTTATTTGATGCTCCTGTTCTTGCAGTTGTAGTTTATTTTCTAATGCAGCTACCTGTTCTTTTTTGGTGTTAGAAAATATTTCTGCTTCTAAATCTTTAAATGATTTATAATGACTCAATGCTTTAGAATGTTCTTTTTTTGCTTCAAATAGTTGAGAAAGAAGCTCATGGTTTTGCATCATTTCATTTCTTATAGAATCTTTTGTGTGCAATGCCAACGCCTTTTCGCTAAAATCTATGGCTTTATTTAAGTTGTTTTTTTTGAAATATAACTTGCTTAAATTAGTATATAAAACAGCATTTTGTATTTGCTGGTCAGTAAAAATTTGTGAAGCACTTAATAGGTTTTTTTCTGCTAAAACCAAATCGTTTTCTAAAATATATAAATACCCTAAATTGGTTTGAGTAAAAGCCGCTCCTATTTCATCATTTATAAAAAAACTTTCTTTTATGGCATTGTTAAATGCTGTAATGGCATTTGTATGATCGCCTTTAATCTTGTATAAAATTCCTATATTATTATACAATTTAGACAGGTCTTTTGCACTATTTAGTTCTTTAAAAATAGCTTCAGATAATTTTAAATAACTTATAGATTTGTCTAATTGCTTTAAATTATAATATATATGTGCAATGCTAGAATTTATTTTTGCTTCTTGTAATTTATTTTGATTTTCTAATGCAATTTGTTTGGCTAATAATAATTGATTTATGGCTTCTTGATATAATGCACGCCTTTCTAAAATATCTGCCAAACCTATTAGAATATCTGCTTTCAGTTTATAATCTTTTGTGTTGATGACCTCCTTTTCTGCTTTCTTAAAATACTGTTGTGCTGTGGTATATTCTTTTTTAATTTTATAAATATTTCCTAAAGAAATATGGGTTTTAATACGTTCAATAATAGAAAGATTTTTCTTTTTTATTAGGCTATCAGCCAACGCAATACTTTTAGTTATGTTTATTCCTTTAAGGCTATCTATTCTTTTTAGCGTCTTTTCAATATCATTTTGAGCCATCGAAAAATGACCTATTGATAGAATAATGACACAACAAAAAAGGCGTATTTTTTTATACATTATTAACTTATATTTTAGTATGCCACTAATATAGAGTTTATTTTTATTATTGATAAAACTATAAAGGAGGCATTTAATAAATGAGTTAAATTAGATATATTTGTGTGTTGTGTAGAATCCACCCTACTAAAAAATCGAGCTGAGTTTTTAAGACAACGAACAAAATGAAACAAAAAAATTTTATACCAATCAGTCTAGTAATTTTAATTGCTTTTTTTTCTTGTAAAAATAAGACTACGCAAAAAGCATTAAACCCAGAAAAATCACTTCTTGAATATGTAAACCCATTAATGGGAACAGATTCCTCTTTCGATTTGTCTAACGGAAATACCTATCCTGCCATTGCAACGCCTTGGGGGATGAATTTTTGGACACCACAAACCGCTAAAATGGGTGATGGCTGGACCTATAAATACGACGACAAAACCATAAGAGGCATCAAACAAACACATCAACCAAGCCCTTGGATTAATGATTATGCGGCATTTTCGTTAATGGCAGTTAAAGGTGATTTAAAATTTAAAGAAGAAGAGCGTGCTTCTCATTTTTCGCACAAAGCGGAAACTGTAAAACCCAATTATTATAGTGTATATCTTGCTGATTATGATATCACTGCCGAAGTTTCTCCTACAGAAAGAGCAGCACATTTTAGATTTACATTTCCCGAAGCAGATTCTTCTTACATTATGCTAGATGCATTTTTTAAAGGATCTATGGTAAAGATTATTCCTGAAGAACGCAAAATAATTGGCTATTGTAGAAATAATAGTGGTGGCGTTCCAGAGAATTTTCACAACTATTTTGTGGCAGAATTCGATAAAGATTTTGAAATGAATCACACTTGGGGAGATGATTGGAAGTTACTTGAAAATTCATCAAAAAGTGAAGGAAAACACGTAGGAGCTATTGTCGGTTTTAAAACAAAAAAAGGAGAACAAGTACATGTAAAAGTGGCTTCGTCTTTTATTAGTCATGCCCAAGCTGCTTTAAATTTAAAAACAGAAATCGGGGCAGACACTTTTGATCAAACCAAAGAAAAAGCAAAACAAGCTTGGGAAAAAGAGCTAAAACGAATAGTTATCGAAGATGATAACATAGATAATATTAGAACATTTTATTCCTGTTTGTATAGAGTCTTATTGTTTCCAAGAAAATTTTATGAATATGATGCTAACGGAAAAATTATCCATTATAGCCCTTATAATGGAAAGATTTTACCCGGATATATGTTTACCGATAATGGCTTTTGGGACACGTTTAGATCGGTATTTCCATTTTTTAATATGATGTATCCAGAACTCAATAGCCATATTATGGAAGGTTTAGCAAATACCTACAAAGAGTCGGGTTGGTTGCCAGAATGGGCAAGTCCTGGGCATCGAGATTGTATGGTAGGATCAAATTCGGCAACGATTATTGCAGATGCTTATATAAAAGGAAATATGAAAGAAAAGGACGTAGCAATTCTTTTAGAAGCAGTATTAAAAAATGCTAATGTTAATGATGGGCGTCCTGTAAATTCTGTTGGAAGAGCAGGTCTTAATTATTACAATACTTTAGGTTATGTACCTTATAACGTAGGTGTTAATGAAAATGCAGCACGAACTTTAGAGTATGCTTTTGCCGATTTTACCATTGCGAAAATGGCTGATAAATTAGGAAAGACCGAATTGTCGGATACATATCTAAAAAAATCACTCAATTACAAAAACCTTTTTGATGCCTCTACAAATTTAATGCGTGGTAAAAATAAAGATGGAAATTTTCAAACGCCTTTCAATCCTTTAAAATGGGGTGATGCTTTTACAGAAGGAAATAGTATGCACTATACCTGGTCTGTTTTTCACGATACACAAGGGTTGATTGATTTAATGGGAGGCAACGATAATTTTGTAGCAAAATTGGATGAAGTTTTTGAAATGCCGCCAGATTTTGATGCTTCCTATTACGGATTTACCATCCACGAAATACGTGAAATGCAAATTGCCAATATGGGAAATTATGCACACGGAAATCAACCCATTCAGCACATGATATATTTATACAACCACGCCAAAGCATCGTATAAAGCACAAGAAAAAGTGAGAGAAGTACTCACAAAATTATACAGTGCTACACCAGATGGATATTGTGGCGATGAAGATAATGGACAAACATCGGCTTGGTATGTATTTAGCAGTTTAGGGTTTTATCCTGTAACACCAGGTGTAAATGAGTACGTTATTGGAAGTCCGTTGTTTAAAAAAGCAACACTACATCTAGAAAATGGAAATACGTTTGAAATTTCAGCATCAAATAATTCTAAAGAAACTATTTTTATAGAATCTGCCTCTTTAAATGGAAAATCATGGAATCATAGTTTTATCAACTTTGAAGATATTCAAGAAGGAGGAATTTTAGAGTTTGATATGAATACGACACCGAATAAAGAATGGGCTATTGAAGACACTTCTTTACCTTACTCTTTGTCTAATCATCATAAATTTGAATAATTAATTTGCTTCATGTATAGGTTTTTTTAGTAATCATATTCGTTTTATGAGTTGTTTTTTAAGATAAATAAAATAACTTAACTATTTTAGTGGACTAAATAAGCTCTGAAATGAACCGAATTAAGGAAGTGAATGAATTAAGCAAGCAAATGCAACGAGATATTGTGTTGATTGACGAACTTCTTTCTGATGATTCGGAAAGAAGCTGTGTAGAGTTTAAACACAACGGAGAAAATCCCAATATGATTGGTAAATTGTGTTCTGCTCTTTCTAATGTTGCTCGAATAGAAGAAAAAGATTTTGCTTATGTAATTTGGGGAATACAAGACAAAACACAAAAAATTCTTGGAACTACATTTAACCCTGAATCTAAAACAAAAGGAAATCAAGTATTTATAATGTGGCTTTTGCAAATGCTTACACCACGCATTACTTTTTCTTTCAGAAAAGTAAATCATCCAAAAGGGAACTTATTTTTATTAGAAATTCCCGCTACACACACGACTCCTGTAGAATTTGATAGAACTGCATACATTCGTATTGGTAGTGCCACACCACGCTTATCAGATTGCCCAGAACATTATCAAAAACTAATTAATAGTTTGCGTTCATACAATTGGGAAAAAGCCATTGCAAAATCTTTTATAACAGCAGACGAAATAGTCAAATTGATTGATTATTCTGCTTATTTTAAATTAACAAAACAAAATTTACCAGCAAATAAAGAACAAATTTTAGAAAGATTATTAGCAGATAACTTAATTAAAAAAGATGTTGGTGAACATTGGAACATTACGAATCTTGGAGCTATACTTTTTGCGGAAAATCTAGATAATTTTGACACTGCTCTTTCTCGTAAAGGTGTACGTTTTGTTGCTTATGACGGAGATAACAGAGCATCTACTGTAAAACAACGAATAGATGGAAAAAGAGGGTACGCAAATGCGTTTTCAGGTGTTATTTCATATATTAACAACCTACTTCCTGTAAATGAACGTACTGGAAGTACACAAAGAAAATCACAATTAATTTTCCCTGAAATAGCAATACGCGAAACCATTGCCAATGCACTTATACACCAAGATATGACAATAAGCGGTACTGGGCCTCTTATAGAACTTTTCAGCACACGATTAGAGGTAACAAATCCAGGTAAATCTTTGGTACAAACTGATAGAATGATAGACCTTCCTCCTCGCTCACGTAATGAAGCTTTAGCTTCACTTATGAGAAGAATGGATATGTGTGAAGAACAAGGTACAGGTTTAGATAAAGTAATTATCAGTACTGAAATTAATCAGTTGCCACCGCCAAAATTCCAAGAAATGAGTAATTCTATGCGAGTCATACTATTTGCACCTCGTTCTTTTGCAGATATGACTGTTTCAGAGCGGACAAGAGCATGTTATCAGCACTCAATAATGAAATATTTGGATGGTAAAAAAATGAAAAACTCGACATTATGTGAACGCTTTGGTATTGATAAAAAAAATGCTGCACAAGCTTCAATAGTCATAAAGAAGGCTCTTGATAATAAATTTATTAAACCTGCTGACCCAGAGCATCCAAGAGGTGGTTATGAACCTATTTGGGTATAACAACTATTTTCTTGATTGGGTTTTGATTTTGAAGAACAAATTACTTAAAGAAAAATCATAAAACATTGATAATCAATTTTTTAAACGACTTATTGTTTCTTGATTGGGTTTTGATTTTGAAGAATAAATCATTAAAAAAAAACATACAAATTATTTACAAACAATTGTTTAAATGGTTGATTATTTCTTGATTGGATTTTGATTTTGAAGAATAAATCATTAAAAAAAACATACAAATTATTTATAAATTACTGATAAACAATTATTTAAATTATTAACTGTTTCTTGATTGGGTTTTGATTATAGCATAGAAAAAAATATTAAATCTAAAGAATCATACACATTATGTATTGTACATTAAAACGTATAAGAAGGATTATAGTATTTGTATTTTTTAGTAATTATCTAATTACTGAAGCGCAAACCCTAACAGATTATGTAAACCCGTTTATAGGAACTTCAAACTTTGGAGCTACAAACCCTGGCGCCATAGCCCCAAGAGGAATGGTAAGTGTTTCCCCTTTTAACATAGCAGGAAATAAAAATACTTTAGAAAAAGACAGCAGATGGCTATCCAATCCTTATGTAAAAGAAAACACGTTTCTAACAGGTTTTTCTCATATAAATTTAAGTGGCGTTGGTTGCCCAGATTTAGGAGTTATTTTAACCATGCCTACAACGGGTAAGTTAGAAACTAATCATTTAAAATATGGTAGCACCTACACAGATGAAGTTGCAAGGGCAGGTTACTATAGTACCGTTCTAAAAAAATATAGTATAAAAGTAGAAACCACAGCAACTACAAGAACAGGAATTAGCCGATATTCTTTCCCGAAGGGAAAATCAAATATTTTATTGAATTTGGGTCTAGGCTTAACCAACGAACAAGGTGCTACTGCTAAAATAGTTTCACCAACAGAAATTGAAGGTATGCGTAGTGTAGGTTCATTTTGTTATTACAAACCCAATGAGTCATATCCCGTATATTTTGTAGCAAAATTTAGCCAGCCAGCCAAGGAATTCGGGCTTTGGAAAAACACACCAAAGTATAAAGGCGTAGAAGCACAATGGATGCCTTATAACGGAAAAACACGATTATACAAAGGCTATAAAAAGGAAATTGTAGGTGATAGTATTGGAGCTTATATGAGTTATAACTTTAAAAAACCTACCCAAGTTGAAGTAAAAATTGGAGTGTCTTATGTAAGCATCGAAAACGCTAGAGAAAATTTAGAAAAAGAAACCAACGGATTGTCTTTTGAAAAAATACATCAGCAAACAGCTTCGAAATGGAATGATTTATTATCAAAAGTTACTGTAGAAGGTGGTACTAAAGATGATAAAACCATATTTTATACAGCATTATACCATACCTTAGTTCATCCTAATACATTAAATGATGTTAATGGTGAATATCCCAAAATGGCAACTAGAGAAACTTTAAAAACAGACGGAACTCGTTTTACAGTATTTTCTTTTTGGGATACCTACAGAAATTTGCATGCACTGATGTCTTTGGTATATCCTAAGCAACAATCTGATATGGTAAAAAGTATGTTGTCTATTTATGATGAAAGCGGTTGGCTACCAAAATGGGAATTGAACGCCACCGAAACCACTACAATGGTTGGCGACCCCGCAGGAATTATTATTGCCGACACCTATTTGCGCGGTATTCAAGATTTTGATGTAGAGAAAGCCTATAAAGCAATGGTTAAAAGTGCAACACAGTTAGAAAACAATGCTTTAAGACCTGGTATTAAAGAATATGTAAAAAGAGGATATTTAACGACAGCTTCTACCAAAAGTGGTTCGGTTTCTACCACACAAGAATATAATATTTCGGACTTTGCTATTGCGCAATTGGCAAAAGCATTGAGTAAAAAAGAAGATGATAAATTGTATAGAAAACGATCCATTTCTTACCGAAAATTGTTCGACAAAGAGTTTAATTTATTACGACCAAAGCATTATGATGATTCATGGGTAACGCCATTTAATCCAAAGACTGGGGCGAATTTTCAAAAGAATTTAGGGTTTATTGAAGGAAATTCATGGCAATATACATTTATGGTTGCGCATGATGCAAAAGGGCTAATGAAATTAATGGGAGGAAAAAAAGCATACACAAAACAGCTTCAGAAAGTTTTTGATACACAGCAGTTTGATATGGCAAACGAACCCGATATAGGGTATCCGTATTTATTCAACTACGTGAAAGATCAAGAATGGCGAACTCAAAAAACGGTTTCAGAACTTATTCGCAAATATTTTAAAAATACACCCGATGGGTTGCCTGGAAATGATGATACTGGCACTATGTCTGCGTGGTTAATTTATAGTATGATGGGTATATATCCGATTTCTCCAGCCGAACCTAACTATGCAATTACCACTCCTGTATTTGACAAAATCACTATCCGATTAGATGCTAGATATTATAAAAACAAACAGCTAGTTATAGAGAAAGAAAGTAGTGGAAAAATAAAGCACATAAATATTAATGGAAAAATAAAGAAATCGTATTTTATTTCGCACGAAGAACTGGTAAATGGCAATATTCTAAAAATTAAATTGAAGTAATCATAAAACCTTTTTTATAGGGCTATTTCTAATGATAAAAAAATAAAACTGTCTTACAACGGGAACTCGTGAAAACAACAAAATGTATGCACCAAACTGAAAAAGAATACTTTATATAACTTTTGTAGCTTTGTAAGATGAAATTAGTATTAAAAATTTTATTTGTCGTTTTTATTCTTTGGATGTGTATTGGTGGTTATTTATTAAAAACAGAGCACGAAAAAGCGCAAATTGTGATGGGTTTAGGCGTTTTCTTTTTATCATTTATTCTAATGCCTATTTTTATTTATTATCGATATAGAAATGGAAAGTACAAGAAATATATCCTAAATGATGAAAAAATCAGAAAGGCATTTAAACAAAAATAAGTGGCATTCAAAAAATTAAAATATTGGTTTGATGTTGAATTGGCAAAATTGTTATCAGATAAAATACTGGCTGTTTATCCAACTTTTAAAGCTACTGATTTTTGTAAAAAAATAGCACAACAAGTTGATGAGCTAGAATTAAAAGATAGAGTTGAGGTTTTTGCAGATGCATTTCATCATTTTTTAGAAGAAGAATATACCGCCAATATTTCTATTTTGATGACTATTTTAGGTCCAGAAAATGAAAAAGAAACAGGTATGTTTAAAGAATTTTATTGGGTAATGCCAATTGCAAAATATGTTGAAAAATATGGTTTAGACAATTTTACTATTTCCATAAAAGCCATAGAAGAAATTACCAAAAGAAATACAGGCGAATACACTATTAGACCTTTTTTAGAAAAATTTCCTAATAAAACCATACAGCAAATGCTTGTTTGGTCTAAAGATAAAAATAAGCATGTACGCAGACTAGCGTCAGAAGGCGTAAGACCAAGATTGCCTTGGGCAAAAAAGCTTCAATCGTTTATAGAAAACCCAAAATCGATCATTCCAATTTTAGAAAATTTAAAAGATGATGATTCTAACTATGTGCAAAAATCTGTTGCCAATTGTTTGAATGATATTTTAAAAGATAATGAAGATTTTGGAAAAAAACGTATTGAAAAATGGATTGAAAACCCCACCAAACAAAGAAAATGGATTGTGATGCACGCCATTAGAAACTTTAGAAAAAAAGAGGCTATTTGGGCATTGCGTATTGTAAAAAATTTAGCCGTTTAATTATTGCAAGGGAGCATGCTCCCTTGTAACTTTGTAACCTATGATAGATGCAAAAGAAGTTACTTCTGAAAAAACAGTTTTAATAGGAATTATTTCGCAACAGCAAGATGAAATTCAATCTAAAGAATATTTAGACGAATTAGAATTTCTAACGGTAACGGCGGGTGCAGTTACCGTAAAGCGTTTTGTTCAGAAATTAGAAAAACCAAATCCTAAAACATTTTTAGGTACAGGAAAACTAGATGAAGTCAAAGAATATATAAAATCAAATGCTATTGGAACGGCTATTTTTGATGATGAGCTTTCGCCTGCTCAATTGCGTAATATTGAGAAAGTTTTGGATTGTAAAATTCTTGATAGAACCAATTTAATCTTAGATATTTTTGCGCAAAGAGCGCAAACCAGTTCTGCAAAAACCCAAGTAGAACTAGCACAATGTCAGTATTTATTACCTCGTTTAACGAGACTTTGGACACACCTTGATAAACAAAAAGGAGGTATTGGAATGCGCGGTCCTGGGGAAACAGAAATAGAAACTGATAGACGTATTATTCGTGATAAAATAACACTCCTAAAAAAGAAATTGATTACCATAGATAAGCAAATGGCGGTGCAACGCAAAAACCGTGGAAAAATGGTGAGAGTTGCTTTGGTAGGCTATACAAATGTGGGCAAATCTACCTTGATGAACGTGATGAGCAAAAGTGATGTTTTTGCTGAAAATAAATTATTTGCCACTTTAGATACTACCGTTAGAAAAGTGGTGATTAAAAACATTCCTTTTTTAATGACAGACACTGTTGGGTTTATTAGAAAACTGCCCACTCAATTGGTAGAATCTTTTAAATCTACGTTAGATGAAGTAAGGGAAGCAGATTTATTATTGCATATTGTCGATATTTCTCATCCAAATTTTGAAGACCATATTGCTTCTGTCAATACTATTTTAGACGAAATACACTGTGCCAATAAACCTGTTTTGATGGTGTTTAATAAAATAGATGCTTATACGTATGAAACCATTGATGATGACGATTTAATTACTGAAAAATCGAAACTACATTATACTTTAGATGATTGGAAAAATACATGGATGAACGATTTAGAAGTACCTTCTATTTTTATTTCTGCGCTCAATAAAGAGAATTTAGAAAATCTTAAAGAGAAGGTTTATGAGGAGGTGAAAAAAATTCATATTCAACGTTTTCCCTATAATGATTTTTTGTATTATGAGCATAAAGAGTAGTTTTTTGAATTATATCCCCTTAAAGAAAATCAGCAGACTTTATTCACCAGATTCCAAAAGCACCATATCAAATGCCGAATGCACAATCGCTTTTCCTTTACTCATACAATATACCTCTGGTTCATATAAACTATAAATTTTATGCTTGCTATTTTTTTCTTGAGCAAGTACTTTTTTATAAAGTTCTAGTTCATTACTGTAAATACCTTGTGGTAATTTGCGTTCTAATTCTCTAACCAAACGACCTGCTATAGTTTTGAGTTTTCGTTTAGCAGCATACGCTTTCTTTCTACGTTTAGGATGATGACCGTTATAAGTATCTCTTGACTAATTGTTTACTGGTTCGTTTATAGCTTCTGCGTAGTTTAATGTTTAGTTTTGTAGCCTTTTTTACACATTTATCAATAATCTTTTTGTGTAGTTTGGCATCTGTTGGATAGGTAATATTCTTTTCCTGTACAGTACCTATCAACACTAACATGTTTGTCTTTTGCATCTTTACCGTGTTTGTCTATAGAATGTTTTAATCTAATTATTCAACATTTAATTTACTACTTATCAATTAATTGTATTTTTTATCACATTCTAAAATTCCGTACAATAAAAACATCAAATTTTAGTTTTCTATTTTAATCAAACAAAAATTTAGATTCCTAAATTATGATAAAAAATGATTATCTAATACTTCTACTTTTTCTACTATTTTCTCAATTTGTGATTGCACAGACAACTCCTGTAGCAGTAAATGATGATTATTCTACTGAAATAAATACTACATTAAATATTGCGGCACCTGGAGTATTAGTTAATGATGCTGATGCTGATGGAGATGCACTAACAGTTACAGGGTTTTCAATAAATGGGGTTTCTTATATGGTAGGCCAACCGGTAGCTCTTCCTAATGGAGAAGGAACTATTATTATAAATGCAGATGGTAGTTTTACTTTTACACCTGCCACAGGTTATGATGGAAATATTCCCGTAATTACTTATACAATTTCAGATGGGAGTTCTACAAGTTTTGCTAATTTAAACATTACAATTATTAATTCTCGACCAAATGCAAGAGGTGATTGTGATACTGTTGAGATAAATACTCAATTAGATGTTCCTGCTCCAGGTGTATTAAGCAATGATACTGATGCAAATAACGATCCATTATCTGTTACAACATTTTCTGTAAATGCAAATACAATAAATGCTGGCGGATCAATATCTATTCCTGAGGGAACTATTACCATAAATGCAGACGGTAGTTTTACTTTTATTCCAACTACAGATTATACAGGTAATGTTCCTACAATTACGTATTGTATTTCAGATGGTGATGCCGAAAGTTGTGCCAATCTAGATTTAACTGTAGAGGATATAACAGATTTAATAGAAATATCAGCTTTAAGTAGTTGCAATCAAGGCTATACTGTAGATGGAGAATACAAAATTAGATACGATATCACTCTTAGAAATACAAGTACCGCAAGAGATTATCATTCTGCAAACCTTATTAAAAATATAGATTTAACAAACGATTTAGATGCAATATATGGAGCTGGATGTGTTATTGAAATAGATGTAGTTAGTATCTCTACTACACCAGAAATTACAAATTGTATTGATGGTTTTTATCCTAGAGAATTTGATGAGACTTCAATAAATCCTAATTTTTTAAATGCAACATCAAGTTCTGTTTTTAGCGATGATGCAATAAACAATGCTACTCTATATCCAAGACAATCAATAAATATAGAGTTTTGTGTTACTGTAAACCCTTTTTGTAACGGAAGACCCAACCCTACGCCTTCAGGTTCTGGAATTAATTTTAATAGTATTTTTGATGTAACAGCAACTACAACTTTAGAAAACACAACTATAGTAAACCATAATGATACCACAAACCTTTTACTAACAGATTTTCATACCACAGAAGCAGTAGTAGCTGCAGCATTGTATGTTGAAGAACGTGACCCTCCTGAAAATATTGATGGAACCTACGATTTTACAAATACAGTAATTATTACCAACGAAGGTGCTGCTACTGCTAACAATGTAAATTATAATATGGGTTTAGGAAACTTTTTAGATAATGGTATTGTATTTACTGAACGTACAGTTAGTCAAGTTTCTGGGCCTCCAGTTACTGTTAATGGTTCGTATGACGGAGACACAAATACTCAATTATTATTACCAAATAATTCTCTTGACGCTGGAGACACTATTATTTTAGAAATAGACTATAAAATTACACCTTTTTCTTCCCTTGATATTACTAATAATTTTAGTTCATTTGACTTTTCTCAAACACAAGGAGGATTAGATGGGTTTAATGAAACAACAGCTGCAAATAGAAGAGTCTATTCTTTTGTTACTTGGTCAGATAATTTAGGAGATCACTTAGATAGATACTACCCTGTAAGCTCCCCTACAGAAACAGCATCTTCTACTTCACAATGTAGTTGTGATACATCAAATATGGTTTTTTCATTTGACTCATCTTCAAGTACTACTAAACAAATTCTAAATCCTATAAATACAACACCAAATGGTATTTTAGAACATGAGGAAATTACTTTTCAACTCACTATAACAAATATAAGTGAGATTGTACAATTAGAAAACCTTCAATTGGAAGATAATTTGAATGCTATTTGTGGAGGAAATATTGTTACTATTAGCACCCCCCCTTTTATTCAAAATTCCACAGCAACCACAGACCCAATATTAAACCCAAATGGTTATAATGGAACTACACAAATAAATATCTTTGACGGAACATCTGGTTTATTAAAGCCAGATGAGTCTATTACTGTTCAATTTACAGTTGTTTTTAATGAAGACTGTATGGGAACTAATACTGCTATTTTTTCAGCAACAAATCCTTTAGGCAGTTCAGTAACTTCTCCAGGATCTGTATCTGTAAGTGCTTCAACAGATACAGATAATGATGGCATTTCAAATGTTAATGACATAGATGATGACAATGATACTATATTAGATAAAGACGAATATAATGGGTTAGATCCTTTAGGTGATCACGATCGTGATCTTATGCCCAATTATAGAGATACAGATTTTGGTGCTGATTCCAATAGTGATGGTATTGTAGATGTTTTTGACTTTGATGGTGACGGCGTACCCAATCATTTTGATTTAGATAGTGATAATGACGGTATTTTTGATATTGTAGAAGCAGGAAATAGTCATGTAGATACTAATAGAAATGGAAGAACTAATAACCCTGTTGGAGCAAATGGATTGGATAACACTCTAGAAAACACAGATACTTTTGATACATCAACAAATTACGATATTCCAAATACTGATGACATGCCAAACAATTTAATCAAACCAGATTTTTTAGATATTGATGCAGATGGCGATGGAATTGTAGATAATATAGAAGCACAAGGCACATTTACTTACAATCCACCAAACGGAACTGTAACGCTTGAAACGGGAATTGATACCGCATATCCAAATGGAATTACGCCAATAGATACAGATACTGACAATACACCCGATTATATTGATAAAAATTCTGACAATGATATTCGTGATGATTATATTGAAGGTTGGGACTTCAATAATGATGGAATTGCAGAAACTATAGCCTCTACTATAGATACAGACGATGATGGTCTTGATGATGCGTTTGATAGAGATAACAACTCGCCTAATCCAACAAACGGACAAGTCCCAACAGATTTTCCAAATGTAGATAATACAGAGACTCCAGAAAGAGATTGGAGAGAAATTATTGCTATTGTTGTACTTATTAATAATGTTTCTGCAACTGAAGGAGAAGGCTTACAATTTACCATTTCGTTAGTTACCAAAAATGATAATAATGTGTTAATTCAAAGTACTACCCCAATTGATATTAATTTTTCAACTACTGACGGAACAAATCCTCCAATAGGCGGTCCTTATAATATAGCAATAGCTCCTTATGATTATAATGGAATTGTAAATCAACCTTTTACTATTCCTCCTTTCAATAGCACAGCGCAATTTACTGTAACTTCCATAGATGATATTATTTATGAATTAAATGAATTATTTACTTTAAATGGAATGATAACCTCCAACAATACCATAAATACCGAAACAAGTGGAATAGGAACAATTTTAGATAACAATAGTCCGCCGTCAATTACAATGAACAATTCTACAGCCATAGAAGGGAATCCTCTAGAACATACAATTACACTAAGTCATCCATCCTCAACACCTATTCTAATAAGTATAGATGTAAGTGACGGGACTGCCACAAGTCCAGACGATTACATATTTGATCCTAGTCCCAAAAATTTCATTATTGATGGCACAGTAGATCCTATAACAAATCCAAACCTAAAAGCTACATTTAATATTACCACTCAAGATGATACTATAAATGAACTAGATGAAAAATTAAATGTGATAGGTGAGGTAACATCAGGAAATGCAGGAACTCAAGATTTAACAAAAACAGGAACAATTATAGATAATAATCCAGACCCAACAATAGTAATAGACAATACAACTGCTATAGAAGGGAATAGGCTAGTATTTACAATTAAACTTTTGGATGAAAATTCACAACTCATGCAAAATTCTTTCCCACTCAATTTTAAGGTACAATCTGTTGACGGAACCGCTATTGGTGGACAAGATTTTGAAATATTGCCAGAAACTAACGTTACAATTCCTGCATTTACATCCTCTATAACCCAATCTATACAAACCATAGATGATCGATTAAATGAAAATACAGAAACCATGCAGTTGCAAGTTCCAATAATACCTCAAGGAGTTACAAATCTTTCTCTAATATTTGGTATAGGAACCATAAAAGACAATGATGTTCCAAACCTATTTTCCCCTAACGGTGATGGAAAAAGCGATGTATTTAAAATATCAGGGATAGAAGATTTTCCAAACTTTAAACTCATTATCATAGATCGTTGGGGAAGTGAAGTCTATAATTATAGTAATAATGGCAATATAAACCCTATTTGGTGGGATGGCACACACAAAGGAAAACCCGTTATTGAAGGCGTATATTTTTATACTTTAGATTTTAATGACGGTAGTACCCCTCCACAAACAAACTTTATTCAATTAATAAGATGATATATAGACAGCGTTTTATTGGTGTTTTATTAATTATGTTTTTTAACATCATTACCTATGCCCAACAAGTACCACATTATACCCAATATTACAACAATATGCAAGTATTAAACCCCGCCTTTGTTGGTGCTAGATCAGATATAAGTATTTCATTATTAACCCGTCAACAATGGGTTGGTGTAGAAGGAGCACCAAAAACCCATACTCTTTCTGTAAGCGGAAGAACAAATAATGGTTTAGGTTTTGGAACAACTGTTATAAACGATAAAATAGGTTTAGCAGAAAGCACAAATATAAATATAGACGCTTCTTATACACTTCTTACTTCAGACGATAATAGACTTTCATTTGGTTTAAAAGGAGGGCTTACTTTTTTTACTAATAATTTATCAAACGGAATTACACCAGACAACGATGTATATGCTTCCACTAGTGGAAATTTTCCAAATATTGGTTTCGGAGCATTATACTATAATGAAAAGTTTTTTGTAGGAGTATCCATACCAAATTTACTAAAATCCACTCAATTTAAAACTATAGAAAATTTAGATAGAAACGGAGGAGTAAATAATAGTAATTATTTTTTAGCAACTGGAACTACCTTTGACCTATCTGATGATTTTAAATTTAGACCAACAACCATTATAAAATATACACCCTCTTTACCTGTTTCAATAGACATCAACTCCAATTTTATTTATAGAAATAAAATTGAAACAGGATTGTCTTATCGTTATCAAAATTCCATAACAGCTTTGTTTGCATTAAAGATAAATGAAAAATGGAGAGCAGGATATTCTTATGATTATCAATTAGTTAGTTTCGGAAGTAATTTAAGTTCCCATGAAATTATAATTAGTTTTGATCTTGATTTAAATAGAAGTACACGATGGCTACCTAGTGAAAAATGTTTTTTTTAGTTAACGCTCGTTTTAACTTCAGAAAAAATATAAAATACCTCCGCTGCTATTTGTTTGTTTGTTTTTAAATACGTTTCATCTTGTAAATCAGAATTATCAGCATGTTTTGGATCTACAAAAGGTAGATGAAAACGATGACTAGCCGTTGGAATAAAAGGACAATTTTCATCTGCATGATTGCAGGTTGTAATCGCTATAAAAGGTTGTTTGTTATGCGCATCGTCAAAAACTTTAGAAAAGCCTAAAGTGGCTTTTGTACTGTTTTCAAAAGAAATTAAATATTTAGGGTTTTGATGAGAAAACTCTTCAATGTCAAAAATAAAACTAGCCTGTTGTAATGTTTTAACAGTGTTTTTATGAAAAGCAGTTACTTCAGTTCCTCCAGAAAAAGCATTAATTTGTAAATTAAAATAATCAGTCGCAAAGAAACTCCAAACTTGCCCTAACTGACTTCTTCTAGAATTGTGTGTACAAATAAAATTCAAATTAACTGATTTGTTTTTAATGTATTCACTTGCTATTTTTTCAGCTACCTTTTTCAATAAAGTCTTTCTTTCTTCATCAATAAAAACATCATTTTTTGCGGTTTCAAAGAATTTTTTTGTAGAAATGGTAGAAGTACTCATCATCTTATTATTTTTGTACAAATATAGTGATTGATGTTTTTGTTAAATTAATTTATAATTAACAATGTGTTTAGAAATTGGAACTCAAGTAGCCGTTTTAGATGATGTTTTAAAAGGAATTGTTGTGGGAATTTCTGACAATATAATTTCTGTAAAAACAGATGACGGAATGATTTTTAATTTTACTCCGTCAGAATTGGTTAAAATTGAAGCAAACCAAGATGAAATTTCTAAATATTCCGATATTAACAATGCTTTATTAAACCAAAAAATCAATGAAAAAACGAAAACAAAATCCGCCTTCATAAAGAATAAAAATCAAGTAATTTTAGAAGTAGATTTGCACATACATCAGTTAACAAAATCTACCAAAGGAATGGACAATTACGATATGTTGTCCTTACAAATTGATACAGCAAGACATAAAATTGAATTTGCTATTCAAAAAAGAATTTCTAAAATTGTGTTTATCCACGGAGTAGGACAAGGAGTTTTAAAATCTGAACTTCAATTTTTATTAAAAAAATATCCCGTAAAATATTATGACGCTTCTTACCAAAAATATGGTTTAGGAGCTACAGAAGTGTATATTTATCAGAATGCTAACTAATTGTATTTTCGCCTTATGAATTCTATTTATTTAGATAACGCAGCAACCACACAAATAGATGAAGAAGTTTTAAAAGTGATGCATACGGCTATGCAAAATAACTTTGGAAATCCGTCATCTACACATCACATTGGTAGAAAAGCAAAATCTGCCGTAGAAACTGCACGTAAAAATATTGCAAATCATTTTAATATTTCTGCTAGTGAAATAATTTTTACTGCCAGTGGTACTGAAGCAGATAATTTAATTTTGCACAATGCGGTTTTAAATTTAGGAGTTACAAGAATAATTACCTCAAAAATAGAACATCATGCAGTATTGCATACTTGTAATTATCTAAAAAAAATAAACAATATTGAAGTAGAGTATGTAAATGTAGATGAGTTTGGATGTATAGATATTTTACATTTAGAGACACTTTTATTACAATCTAAAAATAAAACATTAGTAAGTTTAATGTATGTAAATAATGAAATAGGTACTCTTTTACCTATTGATAAAGTTCCTGATTTATGTAAAAAACATGACGCTTTATTTCATTCAGATACCGTACAAGCCATTGGGCATTACACCATTGATTTACAACAAACTGCCATAGATTTTATGGTGGCTAGCGCACATAAATTCCACGGACCAAAAGGCGTTGGTTTTGCATTTTTCAGAAAAGGTTTTGGAATTTTACCTATGTTTCATGGTGGAGATCAAGAAAAAGGAGCAAGGTCTAGTACAGAAAATGTACATGCTATTTTAGGAATGGAAAAAGCTTTAGAAATTGCTATTACTAATATAGAAAAAGATAAAAATTACATCCAAAATCTCAAAGAATTTTTTATTGCTGAATTGCAGAAAACAGTACCAAATATAGCTTTTAATGGATGTCCTTCAGACATTGACAAAAGTAGTTATACAATTTTAAATGTTAGATTTCCTGTTGAAGACAATCTGCTACTTTTTAGTTTGGATATGGCAGAAATTGCAGCTTCAGGAGGAAGTGCTTGCCAAAGCGGAAGTACTAAAGGGTCTTATGTTTTATCAGAAATTCTTGATGAAAAAGAAGCTAATAAAACCTCAATCCGTTTTTCTTTTTCTAAATACACCACCAAAGAAGAAATAGAAAAAACAATGATAAAATTAAAAGAGTTGCTTTAAGTATTGGTTTTGGGCGGATAGAAAATTTGATTGTAATCAATTGATAAACAGAAAAGAAAAACAAAAATTAGGAAAACTACCTATCTTTTATTCTTATAACAGTTTTTTACAATTTCTCAATTTCATCTTCTGTTAGCCCTGTTATTGTTTTGATTTGCTCAATAGTAAATCCTTCTGTTTTCATCTTTTTAGCAGTTTTCTCAATCCCGTCATTAAATCCCTCTTCTCTTCCGTCATTAAATGAAGTATCTACCACATTTTTAATATCTCTATAATATTTTAAACTCTTTTCATAAGCCTTCCTTTCTTTGGGAGTGAATTTAGCAATTTCAGCAGTTTTAAATAATTTGGTAAAAACTCTATCTTGTAATTTTTTTGGACGATCGCTCAATTGCGAAAGGTGCCTAAAAACATATATCCATTTATCAAAATGTGTAACTAACTCTTCTTCTTTCTTTTTAAATTTTGGTAGTTCTAGATAGACGAATTTTAATTTATCATAAAATACTTCGCCTCTTTGGTTTTTTAATTCTACAACATGTAAAAACTCTTTTTCGTCTTTATGATCATCAAAAATAAAATCTAAAATTCCAACAGAATACACAGGATCTAGTTGATAGTTCCATTGATTTTTTTTGGCTTGTTCTTGAATGGGGAAAGAGGCATAAAAAACACTTCTGTCTTTAAAGTAATTTTGTTTCGCTTTTTGCATTTCTACAATAAACCGTTCTCCATTATCTCCAATACAATACAAATCAAAAATGGCTTTTCTGTCTATTTCTGTTAAACCCTGTTTTTCTTGAGATGAATAGGACAAATCCTTTATTTGTCTGTCAGGAAGTATTTGATTTAAGAAATCAATTAACAGTAGTTTATTCGGTTCGGTTCCAAATAATTTTTTGAAACCGAAATCTGTTAATGGATTGATATAGCGTTCTTTTTGTTGGGTCATTTTATAGCTACTTAACTGTTTTACAAAAATAACTGTTTTTTTCGATTTTTAAAATTTTTTATTTATTGAAATCCTGCTAAAGCAGGATGCGATTCAACAGAAGTGCTAATCAAATGAGGTTACTCCATGTATTATAATAAAAAACACTTGACATAAATACAACCCTAAATCACCTTGCTTTTTTAAGTGTAAATGAAAATTCAGATCCTTCTCCAAACGTACTTTTTAGCAAAATAGTTTCATGATGTGCTTCTACAATATGTTTAACAATAGATAGCCCTAAACCAGAACCTCCTTGTTCTCTAGACCTACTTTGATCGACTCTATAAAAACGTTCAAACAAACGTGGTAGATGTTCTTGCCTAATTCCTTCGCCATCATCAATTATTTTAATCATAAAAGTATCTTCACTATACGATTCTACACCTATATTAGTGGTTCCGTTAGATTCTCCGTATTTAATAGAATTTACTACTAAATTAATAAGAACCTGCTCTATTTTTTCTTTATCTCCATTTACAAAAACAGGAAATTCGTAAAGTCTGTCAAACTGTAATGTAATATTCCTTTTCTTTGCTTTCATTTCCAACAAATCCATCACATTTTGTACCAATTCTAAAACATTAAAAATAGACATATCCATTTTTACACCATCAGTTTCCAATTTTGCAATCATATCTAAATCTTTGATAATTGCTACCAACCTTTCCACTCCTTTATTGGCTCTGTCTAAATATTTTGTCCTAATTTCCTTATCATTTACAGCCCCTTCAATTAATGTTAAAATATATCCTTGTACTGTAAAAAGAGGCGTTTTTAGTTCGTGAGCAACATTTCCCAAAAAATCTCTTCTAAAAGAATCTCTTTCTGTTAAACTTTGTATTTCCAGTCGTTTTCCTTCCACAAAATCTTGTACACTTTTAGACAAGGTTTCTATGTCTGTAGTTACAGAAGCTCTTTGTAAATCATTGACATCTAGAATAGAAATTTCTTGATAAATGTTTTTCATTCTCCTATAAATAAAGTGTTCCGTTCTATATTGAATCAGAAAAAATGAAATGATAAAAAAGAGAAGCGCAAAAATAATTAAGGTAATAATTCCAAAAGATGTTAAGAAAAACAAGTAGGAAATTAGGGCAACACTTACAGAAAGGATAGATAAATATAATGCTGATAAAAGAGCGTACGAATATGTTTTTTTAATCTTCATAAATAATGATTTATGAATCTGCTTCGTCTAAAACAAACTTATAGCCAACACCTTTTACGGTTTTAAAATGACGGTCGCCAATTTTTTCTCTTAATTTTCTGATATGAACATCTATGGTTCTGCCACCTACCACAACCTCATTTCCCCAAACAGTATCTAAAATAGATTCTCTTTTAAACACCTTGCTCGGTTTAGAAGTTAAAAGCGATAATAGTTCAAATTCCTTTCTTGGAAGTGTTATTTTTTTATTAGATTTATACACCACATATTGGTCTCTATCAATAACAATATCGCCAATTTTAAAAGAAGAATCCATTTGTTTTTCAGTTTTTAATCTTCTTAGCAACGATTTAATTTTACTTACCAAAACTTTAGGTTTAATGGGTTTTGTGATATAATCATCTGCACCCGCTTCAAAACCTGCAACTTGAGAGTAATCTTCACCTCTAGCCGTTAAAAATGAGATAATCACATTTTCTAAAGATTTAATTTTTCTAATTTTTTCACAAGCCTCAATACCATCCATTTCTGGCATCATAATGTCTAACAATATCAAATGTGGGATGTGTTTTTTTGCCAACTTAATGGCTTCTTGACCATTTCTTGCAGTATATATGTCATATCCTTCATTTTTTAAATTGTACCCAACAATTTCTAAAATATCAGGCTCATCATCTACCAATAAAATTTTAATATCACTTGTATTCATTTTTCAAAACTAATGAAATTGTTAAGTTCAAAAATAATGATAAAATAATAACAAGTGTAAATATTCAAGAATCATTTAGTTTTAAAAGATAAAACTCATAAATCTAAACGTAAGAAAATTAACTCTAAATTTACTTACAAACCTTCTTAAATTTTATATATTTACAGTTCATTCTAATTAAACCAAATGTCATGAAAAAAAACTACTTTATAACACTTTTACTCACTTTTTGCTTTGTCGGATTTTCTTTCGGGCAAGGTTCAGAGTCTTTTACAAACTCAAATGCAACAAATTCTTATGAGGATAATAGTTTTACTGGAGATGGAGGAATTATGTGGACATATGTTCAATCAAGAGACGCAAATGGAGATAATAATGGTTCTGGTATAAATTTACCCGCTTTGATGCTTAGACGAGTAGCTTCTGGCAGTAAAGTTACATCAAGTACAATATCAGGAGGCATAGGAGATTTTTCTGTGAAACTTTATAAAGGTTTCACAGGGGGAGGAAACAGACAGGTAGAGTTGTTTGTAAATGGAGTTTCAAAAGGAATTTCTACACCTTTTGATGATTTTAATGAACACATATTTAGTGTATCAGGTATTAATGTTGCTGGAGATGTAATAATAGAACTTGTCAATATTACCTCTAAACAAATCATTGTAGATGATATTACTTGGACAACTCCTAGTTCAGATCCATCGCTATCAATTATATCGCCTACACATAATACAGTTTTTCCATCTTCAACAACCGAAGTTCCAATAACCTTAAATATTACCAACTTTATCCTTTCAGGCGATAACGGTTCTGGTATGACAGATAGTACTGGAGACGGATATATTAAAGCGACTATAGAAGAAACAGGTCAAGCTACTCAAGTTACATCTTTTTTTACAGCTACTCCTTCACTAACAGTAGTTGCAGGCAGAATCTATACAGTAACCCTAGAATTGGTAGATAATAGTGAAGCCTCATTATCTCCAAAAGTTGAAGTTTCTGTAGGTTTTTCTGTAGAATTACCTTGTGATTTAGTTTTAGGGACTATTGCTACAACATGTGATACGGGAGCAGCAGCACGATCAGATACATATAGTGGTACAATTGAATTTACAGGAGGTAATACAGGAGTTACATATACAATCACAGCTTCAGGAACAACAATAGGAGGAGATAATCCTAATTCTTCTGCTAGCGGAACGATTACTTTTTCAGGAATAACTGAAGGAACAGACGTAGTTGTAACTATAGTTGGAGATTCAGGAAGTAGTTGTGATTATGAAAGAACTTTGTTTAGCCCTTCATGTGTAACTTTCCCCATAATTGAGCATTTTGATTATACAGATGCTTCAAATTTAGGAGATCAGAGTGCTTGGACAATGCTTAATAGTGGAGACGAAATGTTAGTTGCAGCTGGTAATTTAGATTATACAGGTTTAGAAGCTTCTACTGGTAATATGATTACATTTGATGGAAGCGGATCTGAAACATATACAGATTTTTCTGATGTTACTTCTGGTACGGTTTACGCTTCTTTCTTATTGAAAGTTACAGGTTTTCAAACAGGGTCAAACCCAGATGTAACAGATGGTGGTTATATTGCTGCTTTAGCAGGTAGCACAAGTAGTTATGATGCAAGATTTTGGGTACGCCCAAACCCTGATACTAGCGGAACTACTTTTGATATTGGTTATGGATTTGAAACCTCAAATCCAACATTTACAACTGAAACGTACTCTTTAAATGATGTTCTTTTTATAGTAATGGCTTATAATATGGATGATGCTACTGTTAGCACTTGGATTAATCCAGATGCTTCATCTTTTGAAGCAGTAGCTACTCCTACAGCAACACTTTCTGGAACA
>JBMYWO010000001.1:0-63629 GCA_049607505.1 Polaribacter sp. | reverse complement strand
CAAACTATAGCAAAATTAGTGTCAAAACGTGGTCTCCAAAAGTAGGCGCACAAGTGAAGCTAAAAATAGAAAATGCAGATGCCAGTATTGTTTATGAAGTAGATTTGAATACGAGCGTATTGAATACATGGGAAGAATTAGTATATAATTTTAGTAGCGCACCAACAGCAGATTACGTAAGAGTTGTCATATTCTTTGATTTTGGAAATGTAGGTGATGACTCTGTGTACTACTATGACGAATTAGCATTAACAAATTAATTAAGTAAAGATGTATAGTATGAAAAAATTTAAAAATATGTATATCGTATTATTTTCGATAGCCCTTACTTTTTTTGGTTGTCAAGAAAACGATTATGAATTTGGAGATATTATAACTCCTTCTAATGTTGTTATTACAGCAGAAATAATTGGTGTAGATGCTAGCAATCCAAATGGAGATGGTAGTGGAATGGTAAATTTTACAGCCAGAGCAGACAATGCAATATCTTATGTTTACTATTTTGACGGATCTGCAACAGCTTCCCCTTCGGGAAATATTACAAAAAGATTTTCTAGAGTGGGCGTAAATACCTATACAGTTATTGTAAAAGCAAACGGAAAAGGCGGAGTATCTTCTACAACCTCTATAGATGTGGAAGTATTTAGTTCTTTTACAGATGTAGAAGCAGAAAACTTTTTAAGTGGCGCAAATGTAGGCGATAGTAAAAAATGGTATTGGCAAGCCGATGTAAATACACACGTAGGTTTAGGCCCTGTAACCGATGATTATGGAAATGGTGAGTTTGCCTATGAAGCGTGGTGGAATACCATAGGGCCTTTTGACAGCGAAAAATCTTGTATGTATGACAATGAGTTTGTATTTACAAGAACAGCCAACGGAATTACCTTTGAACAAACTGTTGGACCCGCATTTGTTCCTGGAGCCTATGCAAGTGAAATTGGCGTAGCAGGCGATCAATGTCATGACCAAACAGTTGCAACGACAATGTTTGGAGTAAAAAATGTTTCTTTTGCACCTTCCTCATCCAAAGCTGCCGTAGAAGGATCTTACAATAACGAACCTTATAGAGGAACCACTTTTGAAATTTCCGATGGAGGTTTTATGGGATGGTTTGTAGGAGCTAGCACTTACGATATTATTTCAATAACAAATGATGAATTGATTGTTAGAATTATTCAAGTTGGAGACGGATTTGCGTGGTATCATAGATTTACTTCTACAAAACCCATTCAAGACCCTGACTATCAATACAATACTTTAGCTTGGGAAGATGATTTTAATACTGACGGAACACCAGACGCTACCAAATGGACGTATGACCTTGGTGCTGGAGGTTGGGGTAATGGTGAATCTCAAACCTATACCAACAATGCAGAAAATGTAAAAGTAGAAGGAGGTTCATTAAAAATAATAGCAAAAGCCAATGGAGGCGGTTATACATCAGCAAGATTAAAAACACAAGGATTATACGCATTTACCTACGGTAGAGTAGAAGTACGGGCAAAATTGCCTGCGGCAACAGGTACATGGCCAGCAATTTGGATGTTAGGAGCTAACTTCCCTACGGTTGGATGGCCAGCTTCTGGAGAAATGGATATTATGGAGCAAACAGGGCAGGATAAAAATACCGTTCTTAGTACCTTGCATTACCCGGGGAACTTTGCAGGAAATGGCCCTTCGGAATCAACGGCTATTACAAATGCTTCAAGTGAATTTCATAATTATACTGTAGAATGGACAGATACTTCAATTCAATTTTATTTAGATGATGTACTCTTCCATACCTTTGCAAACAATTCAACTACGCCATTTAATGCAGACTTTTTCTTAATTCTTAATGTAGCTATGGGAGGTACATTAGGCGGTACTATAGACCCCGCATTTACAGAAGATATGATGGAAATTGATTATGTAAAAGTGTATCGATAACTTTTTAAATTTATTCATAAAGGTCGGATTTTTTTCATTGTCCGACCTTTTTTATTATCAAACTAGACCTTTCAGGTTTTCAAAACCTGAAAGGTCTTCAACCCTGATAGAATCAACAACCAAATGACCAAAAAAACTATTTATTTAGGAAAAAATAAAGCAAATAACCAATCATTAAACGTAAAAGGAGAAGTAGTAAATTTTGATAATGAAGTTTATTATAAGATTTCCAATAGTAATAAAATGAGACCCTTTTTTATGAGTCTCGTTAGCAACTCCAACCATTGGATGTTTATATCTAGTAATGGTGGATTAACAGCGGGTAGAAAAGATGCAAACAACGCATTATTTCCTTATTATACAGACGATAAAATAACTGAATCAGCAGAAATTACAGGAAGCAAAACTAGTATACAAGTTCATAAAAATGATAAAACATTTTTGTGGGAACCGTTTTCAAATAAGTATCAAGGAGTTTATTCTATTAAAAGAAATTTGTATAAAAATAAGTATGGGAATAAAGTTCTTTTTGAGGAAATAAATGAAGATTTAGGAATTTCTTTTAGGTATCAATGGAGTTCTAGTAACCAATTTGGTTTTGTTAGAAAAGCGAAAATCATAAACAATTCAAATGAAAAAATAGCTATAACAATTCTAGATGGAATTCAAAATATACTTCCTTATGGCGTTTCGTCAGATTTACAAAATAGCAGTAGTAATTTAGTAGATGCTTATAAAAAATGCGAATTAGAAGCAGAAACAGGCATTGGTATTTATGCGTTAAGTGCCATTATTGTAGATAGAGCAGAACCTAGTGAAGCATTAAAATCCAATATAGTCTGGTCTTTAGGTATTGAAAATCCTACCTATTTAATTTCTTCCTTACAATTAGACCATTTTAGAAATGGAAACCAAATTCATCAAGAAAGAGATATAAGGGCAGAAAAAGGAGCGTATTTTATTTCTAAAGATATTCATTTAGAAGCAAACAATGAGAAAAGCTGGATGCTGATTGCTAATGTAAATCAAACCATAAGTAACATTAATGCTATTTCTGAAAAAATAAAAAACAATACTGATTTACAAAAATTAATACAAGAAGATGTTGATGCAGGAACTACACATCTTTTAGAACTAGCAGGAGCTGCGGACGGAATTCAACTTGGCAATAACAAATTAAGAAATACAAGACATTTTGCCAATACACTTTTCAATAGTATGAGAGGCGGTATTTTTGATGATAATTATCAAATAGAAAAAGTAGATTTTGTACAATACATTGCAAAAGCCAATAAAAAAACAGCCAAACATAAAGAAGAAATTTTAAAGAATTTACCAACAGTTTTTAATGTTGATTTTATAAAAAACCTTGCTAATCAAGATGAAGACAAAAATTTTAAAAGACTGTGTTTTGAATATTTACCGCTAAAATTTAGCAGAAGACACGGAGACCCAAGTAGACCTTGGAACAAGTTTTCTATCAACACACGTAGTGAAATAGACGGTTCTAAAATTTTAGATTACCAAGGAAATTGGAGAGACATTTTTCAAAATTGGGAAGCATTAGCACATTCATATCCCGCCTTTATAGAAGGAATGATTCACAAGTTTTTGAATGCAACCACTTTTGAAGGATACAACCCGTATAGAGTTACCAAAGGCGGTTTTGATTGGGAAACCATTGAAGAAAATGACCCTTGGTCTTATATTGGATATTGGGGTGATCATCAAATCATTTATTTGCTAAAATTTTTAGAGTTTATAGAAAATCACTATCCAAATAAATTATCAAGTTGTTTCACACAAGATCTTTTTGTGTATGCCAATGTACCTTATAAAATAAAAAGTTATCAAGATACCTTAAAAAACCCAAAAGACACCATTGATTTTGATTACCAATTAGATGAAAAAATAAATCAAGAAAAAGAACGATTAGCAGCAGATGGTGCATTATTAAGAGATAAAAATTTCTTTATTCATAAAGTAAATTTAATAGAAAAACTATTAGCAACCGTTTTAGCAAAAATTTCAAACTTTATTCCAGAAGGAGGTATTTGGTTAAATACCCAAAGACCCGAATGGAATGATGCCAATAATGCACTGGTGGGTAATGGAGTTTCTATGGTAACACTCTATTATTTAAAAAGATTTATCCATTTTTTTGAAAATATTGTTGAAAACTCTTCCGAAGAAAAGTATTTAGTTTCTACAGAATTATCAACTTTCTTCAAAACGGTTGTAACTACTTTAAGTGATCATACTAATGTTCTGTCAGGTAAAATTTCAGATACAGATAGAAAAACCATTTTAGATGGTTTGGGTAATGCTGGAAGTGATTACAGAATTAAAATTTATAAAAATGGTTTTTCCAGTGATAAAGAAACCGTTTCAAAAGATAATTTAATTGAGTTTTTTAACCTTACAAAACAATATTTAGATCATACTATTGCGGCAAATAAAAGAGAAGATAATTTATTTCATGCTTATAATTTAATGACGGTAAAAAACGATTCTGAAGTTTCTATTTCGTACTTGCCAGAAATGTTAGAAGGACAAGTTGCTGTGTTAAGCTCAGGGTATATTTCCGGAGAATCATCATTAGAATTGTTAGATGCGTTAAAAGCAAGTCCACTTTTTAGAGAAGATCAATACAGTTATATATTATACCCAAATAAAGAATTATCTCGATTTGTAAATAAGAATATAATTCCTTCTGAATCAGTAAAAAAATCAAAATTATTACAACAACTTGTTGCAGACGGAAATACACAGATTTTAGAAAAAGATATTCTTGGCGAATATCATTTTAATGGCGATTTTAATAATGCAGATAGTTTAAAAAAGGCATTAGGCGAGTTATCAGAAGAAAAATACCAACGATTAATTAATGAAGAAAAATCATTATTGCTAGACATTTTTGAAGAAATGTTTGATCATAAATCATTTACCGGAAGATCAGGAACATTTTTTGGGTATGAAGGATTGGGTTCTATTTATTGGCACATGGTTTCCAAATTGCTTTTGGCGGTTCAAGAAAGTTGTTTACAAGCAATTAATAATAATGAAAGTGAAGAAGTAATAGGTAGATTGTTAGAACATTATTACGAAATTAACGAAGGAATTGGCGTACATAAATCACCAGAATTATATGGTGCTTTTCCAACAGATCCATATTCGCATACACCCGCAGGAAAAGGAGCGCAACAACCAGGAATGACAGGGCAAGTAAAAGAAGATGTTTTATGTAGGTTTGGAGAATTAGGAGTTTTTGTTAAAAATGGAGTCTTACTTTTTAATCCAAAATTATTAAGAAGAAAAGAATTTTTGTCTGAACAAAAAAACTTTACATATACAGACATTAACAAAGAAATAAAAACGATAATTTTAGAAAAAAATTCACTTTGTTTCACCTATTGTCAAGTTCCTATTATGTATAAAATTTCAAATAAAATTCAAACAGAAATATTTTTTAGAGATAACTCCCATAAAAAATTTGACGGTTTAAAACTAGACAAAGAAGTTAGTCATACAATTTTTGCAAGAAGCGGAGAAGTAGAAAGAATAGAAGTTTCGCTTTTAAAATAGTTGGTTATTCAAAATTACGAAAAAAAGATAGGTTGTTGGGTTTTCTAAAATTTTGTCTAGTAACAGGCTGAAATACTTTGAGTTATCGTATGTCAACGACATCAATGTCGCTAACATAGATATTAAAAATAATAAAACGAAATTTGAAGGGTTTGGTTTTTTAAATTTTATAGTAATATACTGATATATTGTAAGTTATACTATGGTAACGACATTGATGTCGTTACCATAAATCAATTCAAAAACACCTAAATTTTTAGAGATGCCTTTAAAATAGATATCCAAGATTACGAAAAAACAAAAATCGTAAGTTTACAAAATGAAAAAAGATTTAACAACATCTAACTTACACAGAAAAAACATTCTGAATAATAAGTATGCATTAGACATAATATATTCTGAAATTTCTTTTCCAGGAGTGATGTTTGAAAACAAATATAGATTTACAAAAAAACAGGTTGCTGATTTTTTTGAAATTGATGATAGAACTATTAATAGATATATTAGAAAGAATGAAGCAGAATTTAAAGAATCAGGCTATGAGGTTTTAAAACATAATAGACTGAAAAACTTTAAGTTATCCTATGGTAAGGACATGAATGTCCTTACCATAGATGAAGGTCTTAAAAAAACTTCGGTTTTAGGTGTTTTTACTTTCCGTGCATTTCTAAATATTGGAATGTTATTAACGGAAAGTGAGAAAGCTAAATTACTGCGTGCATTTATTTTAGACATTGTTTTAGACGCAATAAATCAAAAACTTGGAGGAAGTACTAAATATATAAATCAAAGAGAAGAACAATTTTTATTTAGTGCTTTAAAAGAACATAATTACAGAAAAGAATTTATAAATGCTTTAGATAATTATGTTGAACCCAATAAATTCAAATATACTCAATTAACCAATAAGGTTTATAAAAGCATCTTCAAAGAAGACGCAAAAGAATATGGTCAAATACTCAAATTAAAAGACAAAGAAAATGTTCGTTCTACAATGTATTCAGAAGTGTTAGATTTAATTTCTAGCTATGAGAATGGATTTGCAGATTTTTTAAAAAAACACTCTGAAACAAAAAATCGAAAACTTCGTCTTTCCGAAGCAAATACTCTATTTGACGAATTTGAAAATATAACCAACTCAATATATGAACCTTTAAGGGAAAAAGTTAGAGGAATTATGGCAAGCAGAGATATGGTTTTTAGAGATGCCTTGCACGAAAAACTTAAAAATTACATTACGCATCTTACACCCGAAGAGTTTGATAGATTTCTTGGAGAAAAAAGTTTAGATTTAGAAGAGAGAATTTTAAATAATATAGATGTGTTCAAAAGATTAAAGAATAGATAATGGAAACATATATTTATTTTGATATTGAACACGCAATTAGAACGCACAATTTTATAATTAAAAATTCTGGAGGAACTTTTGGAATCATAGAAATAGGAAAAATAGAAAGTGTTTTAGAGCATATTCAGAATGATCTATATTATCCAGAATTTGAAGATAAATTGACACATCTTGTTTTTTCGGTAAATAAATTTCACGCATTTAGTGACGGAAATAAAAGAACATCTATAGCGTTAGGTGCTTATTTACTTGGAATCAACGGAATTGACTATTGTATAGATAAGTTCATTATTGAAATGGAAAACATTGCTGTTTATGTAGCTGACAATAAAATAGATAAAGATTTACTGAAAGAAATTATAGATTCAATCTTAGTTGAAGATACGTTTAACGAGGGATTGAAATTGAAAATGATAGATGCATTGAGAGAATAAATAACCTTGAATAAGAAAATACAAAAAATAGACATCTGTTACAAACCCCATTAGATGAAAAATTGTTTTAAAATATCAATACTCATTTTACTGTTCGGTTTTAATGTTGGATGTATTTCTGAAAATGAAAAAAAGACAGCAAAGAAAGGAAGAACGACAGCTGCACATATATTAGGAAATCCAAATTATGTAGCAATTTCTTACGGAGGTTATAGAGCAGAATCTAGAGATATTCAACCTACCATTCAAGAATTAAAAGACGATATGAAACTATTGTCGGCTATGGGAATAAAAATAGTTAGAACCTATAATGTTCATTTAGCACAGGCATCAAATTTATTAAAAGTAATAGATGAATTAGCAAAAGAAGATGCAAATTTTGAAATGTATGTAATGCTAGGTGCTTGGATAGATTGCAAAAATGCTTTCAATTGGGAAAATGGCGGGCCTAATCATAATGAAGAAAATGAACGAAATTCAACCGAGATAAAAACAGCAGTTTTATTAGCAAAAAAATATCCTCATCTTGTAAAGATTATTGCCGTGGGTAATGAAGCCATGGTAAAATGGGCAACCAGTTATTATGTGCAACCTAATGTTATTTTAAAATGGGTAACTCACTTACAAGAATTAAAAAAAGTAGGAAAACTCCCTAAAGATGTATGGATTACAAGTTCAGATGATTTTGCCTCTTGGGGTGGAGGTGATGCTAGCTATCATACAAAAGATTTAGAAAAATTAGCAAAAGCTGTAGATTATATATCGATGCATACATACCCGTACCATAATTCACATTATAATCCTGCGTTTTGGAAAGTTCCAAAAGAAGAAAAAAACCTTTCTGACAAAGAAAAGATTGATGCTGCTATGTTACGAGCATTCAACTTTGCAAAGAGCCAATATGATAGTGTTTCAAACTATATGAAAAGTATAGGCGTACACAAACCTATTCATATTGGTGAAACAGGTTGGGCAACTACTTCTAACGGACATTATGGAAAAAATGGTTCTAGAGCAACAGACGAATACAAACAAGGATTGTATTATAAACATTTACGAGAATGGACAATCAAAGAAAAAATTACATGCTTTTATTTTGAAGCCTTTGACGAACAATGGAAAGATGCAAGCAATCCTCTAGGTTCAGAAAATCATTTCGGACTCATCAACTTAAAAGGCGAAGCCAAATATTCTATTTGGGATCTAGTAGATAAAGGAGTTTTTAAAGGGTTAAAAAGAAATGGAAAAACTATTACCAAAACATATAATGGCAATTTAGATGCTTTAATGAAAGATGTTTCGGTGCCTAATGTTGACTATAAAAGGTAGCTAAGTACATAAGAGTACATAAGAGGTTTTCAAAACTTGAAAGGTCTTGATAACGTATAATTATATAATTTTTAGAAAATGAAAACATCAGTAATACATAGCCTTACCAAAGATTTTGAATCTCATTCGCATAAAACATCTGATAATGTTGAATTTTGGATGGCAAGAGATTTACAGCATTTGTTAGGTTATAAAGAATGGAGAAACTTTAATTTAGTAATTAACAAAGCAAAAACTGCTTGTGAAGTTTCTGAACAACAAGTAGATGACCATTTTGTTGACGTCAACAAAATGGTCACTATCGGCTCTGGAGCAGAAAAAGAAATTTCAGACATTATGTTGACAAGATTTGCTTGTTATTTAATTGCTCAAAACGGAGACCCTAGAAAAGAAACCATAGCATTTGCTCAACGTTATTTTGCAATTCAAACTAGAAAAGCGGAGCTTATTGAGAAAAAAATACTTGAACACGAGAGAGTTCAAGCTAGAGAGAAATTAAAATCTACTGAAAAAGAATTATCTCAAGTCATATTTGAACAGACTGGAGGCAATAACAATTTTGCACTAATTAGAAGTAAAGGAGATACTGCTTTATTTGGTAAAACAACCCAACAAATGAAGGATAAATGGGGAGTTAAAAATAAGCCTTTAGCTGATTTTATGCCTACAATACTTTTAAAAGCCAAAGATTTTGCTACTGAAATTACAATTTTTAATGCTAAAGAGAATAAGATGAAAACTGAATTTCAAATTTCCAAAGAGCATATTACAAACAATAAATCTGTACGAAACACTTTAATTTCACGTGGAATTAAACCTGAAAATTTAGCACCAGAAGAAGATATTAGTAAAATTAATAGGCGTTTAAAAAGTGATGAAAAGAAAAGTTTAAAAAACCCAAAAAAATTAAAGTAGCATAATTAATCTTACGCTAGCTAATTGATCGATAAAAACAATAAAAATAACACATGAACCAAAACCACATCCTATATCTGTTTAGTATTATTGTCTGTTTTAGTTGCGCAACAAATACACTTGAAACCGTAAAAGTTTCAGAAAGACAACTATTACTAAATAACCAACCTTACACCATCAAAGGAATTTGTTACCACCCAGTACCAAAAGGAAGCGAAAAAAGAGATTTTGGAAATCTAACTGAAGATTTAGCATTAATGGTAGAAGCTAGTATCAATACCATTAGAGTATATGAACCTATAGAAGAAGTTGTTGTTTTAGATGAAATCCACAAAGCAGGAATTAAAGTAATTGTAGGATTTGGTTACAATCAAGGAGGTAAAAATGATATTCTTTCAGGAACATTTATAAACTATGTAAACAAATTTAAAAATCACAATGCAATTCTTTTTTGGGAACTGGGAAATGAATACAATTACCATCCAGAATGGTTTGACGGAGATGTCAAAAATTGGTATAAAGCGATGCATAAAGCAACCGATTTAATTCATAAAAATGATACTACCCATCCTGTTGCAACAGCGCATGGAGAAGTACCCGATTCATTAGCACTAGCTATGAATCCGAATATAGATGTTTGGGGAATGAATGTCTATAGATGGGACAAACCAGAAACCATATTTCCACAATGGGAAAAAATTAGTAAAAAACCCATGTATCTATCTGAAGCAGGTGCAGATAGTTATATGAAAATAGCAAAAGATGAGTATAAACAAGGCATCAACGAAAAAGCACAGGCAGATGCTACCTCAAAAATTATGAATGCTATTTTTAATACTGAATCAAGTTCAGCACAAGAAGTTTGTTTAGGTGTAGCCATGTTTTCTTTTACTGACGGATGGTGGAAAGCAGGAAATCCTGATGTGCAAGATGTTGGAGGTTGGGCACCCAATAGTAGCGGAGTTCCTTATGACGGAGTACCCAATGAGGAATATTGGGGAATAGTTGACATTAACAGAAAAAAGAAACAAGCATACACTGTTGTTAAAGAAAAATATAATAGTTTAGATAATAAATAATTTTGAGCAAAACCAACTAACCAACTAAAAAATAGATTAATTATGTCAAACGCTAGTAAAGTTTCTATGGGACAAAAAGTTGCATTCGGATTTGGAATGTTAGCAAACCAAATGTTTCCAGCTGCATTAGGAGTATTTATTATTGTATTAGTAAAAGACTTAGGTTTTGCAGCGTTGTTATGGGGTATTATACAATTTGCCCCACGTATATTTGATGCAATTACAGACCCAATAATGGGCTTCATTTCAGACAATACAAAATCTAAATGGGGTAGAAGACGTCAATATGTTTTTATTGGAGGTATTATTATGGGGGTAGCTTATATTATAATGTGGCAATTATTTAAAGAGAATACGTTAACGTATAACTTTTGGTATTTCTTTTTGTGGTCTTTAGTCTTTTATTTGGGTTTAACCATTTTTAGTGTGCCTTATGTAGCGATGGGCTATGAAATGAGTGATGATTTTCATGAACGCACCAAGATTATGGCAATAGCCCAATTTATTGGTCAATGGGCATGGGTTTTAGCACCATGGTTTTGGGTTGTCTTATATGACCAAGGAGGATTGCATAAAGAAGCATTGGCAGCAAATTTAGATTGGTTAGCTAATATACTGCCTGAAAATGGTTGGTTTGCATCCCCAGATTCAGGAGTAAGAGAGTTGTCTATTTGGGTGGCAATACCTTGTACTATATTTGCTATCATTCCTGCACTATTTATAAAAACGAAATCTACACTTAATAGAACCGATTATTTACCTATAAATGCGAGTCAAATAAAAAGCAGTTTATCAGAAATTTTTAAATCATCTTTAGAAGCATTTAAAATAAAACAATTCAAGAAAATTGCTGTAGCAACATTTTTAGTATTCAATTCATTTCAGGTAATTGCTTCATTTACAGTATTAATAATCTTTTATTATATTTTTAACGATTCATCTGAAGCAGGTATTTGGCCTGCAATGCATGGCTGTATAGGAGCTTTAATTACTTCATTTTTAATTATTCCTTTAGTAGCTTTTATGTCAAAAAAAATAGGAAAAAAGAAAGCATTTATTCTTTCACAATCAATTTCTATTATTGGTTATGTTTTATTTTGGTTTTTATTTATTCCAGGAAAACCCCACTTATTTTTATACGCATTGCCATTTCATTCTTTTGGTATAGGAGGATTATTTACGATTATGATGTCAATGACTGCGGATGTCTGCGATTTGGATGAATTGGAAACAGGAAAAAGAAGAGAAGGCGTTTTAGGTGCTGTCTATTGGTGGATGGTAAAACTAGGATTTGGTATTGCAGCCTTACTTAGTGGCTTTATTTTATGGATTGTAGGTTTTGATGCCGATAACGTAACAGAATCTGCTGTAACAGGTATGCGATTATTTTACACACTTTTACCTGTAGCTGGTGTTATTGGAGCTATTTTAATTATGAAAGATTACGATGTTACAGAAAAACGTGCTATTGAGGTTCGTAAAGAATTAGACAAACGAAAAGCAGAAAAACAATAATTTCACTATAATTTTTTTATTTTTTACAAAAAACTAAATTTCTAGTTCATTATGAATATATGTTTAAATTTGTGCTATGGAAGAAACCAATAGACAACGCAAAATAGCAAGCGTTTTACAAAAAGATTTGGTAGATGTTTTGCAAAAAGCAGCACAAGACGGAATGAAAGGAGTTATTATTTCCGTTTCTAAAGTTTTTGTAACTTCAGATTTAGGAATTGCCAAAGTATATCTAAGTATTTTTCCTTCAGAAAAAAGAGAAGAAATCATAAAAGGAGTACAATCCAACACTACATCAATTCGGTATGAAATGGCAAAACGTACTAGAAATCAATTACGTAGAATGCCAGAAATCTTATTTTTTGGCGATGATAGTTTAGATTATATTGAAGAAATTGACAAGTCTTTAAAAGGAAATAGCGAAAATCCAATTAAAAATCCTGACCTACTTCCAAGACGTAAAAAAAGATAAATGTAGCCGAGATATTTTTCGGAATAACGTAAAATAATTTAGTATCAAATTTCCTTTATACATAGCCAAACGATATCTATTTACCAAAACAAGCAATAATACCATTAACATCATTACCCTTATTGCTTCCTTTGGTGTTATTGTGGGGTCTTTAGCCTTGTTTATTATTCTTTCAGGATTTTCAGGATTACGTACCTTTAGTTATTCACTATTAGATATCTCCGATCCTGACATTAAAATTACTACAACCAAAGGAAAATCATTTTTATATACTGATGATATTCAGCAAGTTTTAGAAAATGATAGGTCAGTAAAAACTTTTTCAAAAATAATAGAAGAACGTGTTTTTTTAAAATACAAAGACAAAGATGAAATTGCATTTATAAAAGGTGTTGAAAAAAATTATAATAGCATTACACAAATAGATTCTGCCTTATATATGGGTACTTGGCTAGATGCCGATTTCAGTAATACGGCAGTTATAGGATATGGAATTTCTAGAAAACTTTCTTTGGGAATTTCAAATTTTGGCGAACCCTTACAAATTATGATTCCAAAAAGAGGCAAAGGATTTATAAACCCTCAAAACCCTTTTTATACCATATATGCGCAAGTAATTGGTATTTATTCTGGAACAGAGGATTTTGAAAATAAATTTGTTTTTGTAAGCATTCCTCAAGCCAGAAATTTATTAAAATACAACCAAAATCAGATTACAGCTGTAGAAGTAAAATTAGCAGAAAAATCAGATTCAGAGTTGGTTTCCAAAAAGCTACAAAAAGCCTTAGGAAACAGCTATAAAGTACAAACCAAAGAACAATTGAATGAACTGTATTACAAAGTAATCAATACAGAAAATTTTGTATCCTATCTAATTTTTACATTAATCGTAATTATCGCTTTGTTTAATGTAATAGGTGCAATTATTATGATGATTATTGATAAAAAAGCCAATCTGAAAACCTTATTTAATCTAGGAACTACGGTAAAAGAAATTAAAAAAATATTTGTTTTACAAGGATTTTTATTAACGCTTTTTGGGATGACAGTGGGTCTAACCATTGGAATTATTTTAGTATTTATTCAAAAACAATTTGGTTGGATTATGATTACTGAAAACCTTGCATACCCCGTAGAATTTAGATTTTCCAATTTGTTTATTGTTATGCTAACCCTTGTTATTTTAGGTTTTATAGCCTCAAAAATTGCTAGTAGTAGAATTACCAAGGAGTTTATAGAAAGATAAAGATGAACTTTTTGGGTCTATGTTATTTATAGAGGTAATAAAAAAGACTATGCTAAATCAGATACTTGTGGTTTTTCAGCAAACCCCACTTAATCTCGAATCAAAGGCATTGTAGAACATCGTAACAAACCTTCTTGCTTGGCTATTTCTGTGTATGAAACTTCTTCAACCGTAAAACCTTCTTTTTTTAACCAAGTGTTTAAGCGTGTAAAGTTTTTTTCGGAAATAATTACTTTTTCAGAAATAGAAAACACATTGCTATTCATATTGTACATTTCTTCTTTGGTAATTTCAAACACATTTTCTTTGCCAAAGAAATTTAGTAACCATTCATATTCACTTTCTACTAAAAATCCGTTTTTATGCAATATTGCTTTGTCTTTCCCAATGGGTTGAAAACAGCAATCTAAATGTAAGGCATTTTCTTTAGCATTTGTATTTGATTTTCTTAACTCAAAAGGTTTTACAATTTTATTTGGAAACAATTCTTGTAAAGCAATTAGAGCGTCTATATTTGTTCTTGCTGTTATATAATCTGAATAATCTGCTCCACAATATGTACCTATAAAAATATAGTCATTCCAAGGCATTACATCGCCTCCTTCTACATGACATTCTTTAGGTAATTCTATGATTTTGGAAGGGTCAATTAAATCTAGTACGTGTTTAATTGCTTGATATTCTTTCTCTCTATCTGGTAAAATGTTGGCTTTAACAAATTTATCATCAATTACAAAAGCAATGTCTCTTGAAAAAATCTGATTGTAATTTTGAATGGTTTTAGGTCTGAAAACCTGTACGTCATATTTTTTAAAAATGGTAGCTACTGCTTCCATTTCTAGAATCATATTCTCTTCTTTCGGGTATGTTCCGTCAATAATATGTTGCCTACTTTTTGGGTCGTAACAATCTTCCACTTTTGGAGCTGACCCATTGCTCTTGGCTGTTCCTAAAATGACTGACCGTAATCTAGAAGTTTCGTTTTTGATATGTAATTGTAGCATAAAGTCTCTCCTAATTTCCCCAAAGCGGAGGGAAATATATTTTGAATATTTTTAGAATGTCTCATATATGAAAAGTAGCGATTTTTATGCACCAGTTTTTCTAATTATAGTGTATCTTTTCTACTTTAAGTTTTGGCACTTACTTCTCTATTTTTTATATACATCTTTGTTGCCCACATTTTTTCTTCAAATTTTAAAGATAATTGTTTAGATAAACTATAGACTTTCGGTTTAGAGGTTAATTGAGATTTATCGTTTCTAATTCGAAATTTCATTTCTGAATTTGTGATACTATCTTTTAACTCAATATTTGATAGAAGTGCTTCGTAAACAGCATTTCTATTAGTCTCTTTTCCGCCAACGTGATAAAAGTGTTCTTTAGTTGCTACAAAACAATCTTTCCAAACAGAAAAAACACAATCGTTAGTTCTATATTTATTACTTAACCAAGTAGATAAAATAAACTTGCTGTTTGAATTTACTAATTCATTATTTAAAGTAATTTCTTCTTCTTCTGTCCAACTATCAAAATAATCAACGTGTCTGCCAATATATGGTGGGTCAGAATACACTAAATCAGTACTCTTTAATTCTGATAATGTTTCATTAAAATCTTGATGTTTAAATTCGTAATCTCCTCTTTCAATAATTTGAGAAATATTCTCAACTTGATTTGTTATTTTAGTAACTAAAGGTTGAGCGAAACGATTTGGTTTTTTACAAAAAGGAACATTATAACCTCCTTTTTTATTAAAACGCATCATACCATTAAAACAAGAACGACTTAAAAACAAAAAGTCTAAAGGATTACCCTCTTCATTAAATCTTTTTCTAACATGATAATAATGTGCCCCTTCTGTTTTTAATAATATTTCACCTTCTATATTAAGAAATTCTCTTACTATTCTACTCGTAATTTTTTTATTTTGTAGTGCTTTGTAAAATTTTATTAAATGAGGATTACTATCACAAAGTAAGGCTCGTTTAGGTTGAATATTGAAGGCAACAACGCCAGTACCCATAAATGGTTCAACCCAACGGTCAAATTCAATTTCTTTTGCATTTAAAGAAATCCATTGTACAAGTTTTGTCTTAATTCCTTGTGATTTTATTGGTGGAACATAAGTTTTCACTCCTTTTTATTGTTTTTTCGTTTTGGTCTAACGGGATTTATTTTATCAGAATTCATCCCTTTAAACTCAAGAAACTCTGTCAGTTTTGTTAATTTTTTAAAGTTACCTGTTTTCTTTGGGTCGGGAACTTTTAGAACACCTTGGTTTATCCAATATTCATCAAATATCTTTTCTCCAAGATTTTTAAAAACACCATTTCCATTAAGAATATCATCTATGTATTGAATACTTCCAATGTTTGCTGTATTTCCACTACCTCCTTTGTCGCTTGATATTTTCCATTTTTCTTCTGCAAAGAATACTAAGTTTTTGATTACTGAAGTAATTTTGTCTAATTCATTTAATTCGAAAATTTTTGTCTCATCTATATCGGTAGAAAATGCTCTAGTGTACAAAATACCTAAACAAATGTGCGAAGTATATTCAGCATATGGAAATTGAATATTTTTTGTACTTGTTCGGGTTCTGAAATATTCTCCATGAGAGCCAAGGGTAAATCCGCTACAAAAACCATCATAATCATCTAATCGATATGTAGTTTTGATGTCGACTGCAAATTTTATTTTTGGATTTGCTTTATTTACAAATGATAAATCGGGATACCAATTTTGCATTTCCGCAAGTACAATTTCGTATCCGTTTTGTTCAGCAAATTTCATAAATTTTGGGAAAAGTTGAATTTCTAGTATTTTAGATATTATTTTAGTGTCAGAAGATATAGTATAAATACTTTTCTCAATATCAATAAATCCTTTAACTTTCCAATCTCCAACTTTGTCAGAAACATATTCGGTTAATTCTTTAGAGAAATCAATTAATTTATCTAAAAACTCTTTTTTTATATCACTCACTCTTTCTTTTTAATAATTTATTAGCAAGTTATACATTGTGTTGCCAACTACCTTTTGTCAATAGTTTTAAATTCTCTTAAGTTTTCTCCTGTATAAATTTGACGTGGACGCCCTATAGGTTCTTTGTTCTCTCTCATTTCTTTCCATTGAGCAATCCAACCCGGTAAACGACCCAATGCAAACATCACTGTAAACATTTCTACAGGAATTCCCATAGCTCTATAAATAATTCCTGAATAAAAATCTACATTTGGATATAATTTTCTTTTTACAAAATATTCGTCACTCAATGCTTCTTGTGCTAAACCTTTGGCAATGTCTAAAATAGGATCTTCTATTCCCAAATCGTTTAAAACTTCATCAGCAGCTACTTTAATAATTTTTGCTCTTGGGTCAAAGTTTTTATACACTCTATGTCCAAAACCCATTAAACGGAAAGGATCATCTTTATCTTTGGCTTTTGCCATATATTTTTTTGTATCTCCTCCATCTGCTTTAATGGCTTCCAACATTTCTAAAACCGCTTGATTTGCACCACCGTGTAAAGGTCCCCAAAGTGCTGAAATTCCTGCTGAAAGAGATGCAAATAATCCTGCATGAGATGAACCCACAATTCTGACTGTAGAGGTAGAACAGTTTTGCTCATGATCTGCGTGTAAAATTAATAGTTTGTCTAAAGCATCTTTTACAATAGGATTTATTTTATACGTTTCATTAGGTTTTTCAAACATCATTTGTAAAATGTTTTCTACATATCCTAAAGAAGTTGATCCATAATTTAAAGGTAAACCTTGTTTTTTGCGCATAGTCCAAGCCACTAAAACAGGGAATTTACCCATAATTTTAACGATGGAATTATACATATCTTCCTCAGAATCTACATTTACTGAATTAGGATTAAAAGCTGTTAATGCACTTGTTAATGAAGATAGAACTCCCATTGGATGCGCTGTTTTTGGGAAGGCATCTAAAATCTTTTTTACATCATCATCTACAATAGCTTTTTCTTTAATGTCTGAATGAAACTTATCTAATTGTTCTTTATTTGGTAAGTTTCCAAAAATTAACGCATAAGCTACTTCTAAAAAATCTGCTTTTTCGGCTAAATCTTCAATAGCGTATCCTCGATAACGCAAAATTCCTTGTTCGCCATTTAAAAAAGTAATACCACTTGTACAAGCTCCTGTGTTTTTATAGCCTGGATCAATCGTAACAATTCCTTTCGTAGCACCTCTTAATGTTTTTATATTTATGGCTACTTCATTTTCTGTTCCTTTTATTAAAGGAAACTCATAGGTACTATTTTCTATTTGTAGTTTCGCTGTTTCTGACATTTATATTAAGTTTTTTTATGATTCAACAATTTGTACGAAGATACCATTTTTAAAAGAATTTTAAAAGTATGGATTATAGATTTTTAGCATCACAAAATAATATTTTCTTATAATAAAAAAGCCTCATATTCAAATGAGGCTTGGTAAAAAAACGAGTTTAAAAACTTATATTTTAAATGCTTTCTCTTTTGGATAATAGGCTGTTTCTGCTAATTCTTCTTCAATACGCAAAAGTTGATTGTATTTTGCCATTCTATCTGAACGTGAAGCAGAACCTGTTTTAATCTGTCCACAATTTAACGCAACAGCTAAATCTGCAATTGTATTGTCTTCTGTTTCACCAGATCTATGACTCATTACAGAAGTATATCCTGCATTTTTTGCCATATTCACTGCAGCAATTGTTTCCGTCAAAGTTCCTATTTGGTTTACTTTAATTAAAATTGAATTTGCAATTCCGTTTTCAATTCCTCTTGATAAACGTTCTACATTGGTTACAAATAAATCATCTCCAACCAATTGAACCTTATCTCCAATTTTTTCGGTTAAATACTTCCACCCTTCCCAATCGTTTTCATCCATTCCGTCTTCAATAGAAATAATAGGGTAATTTGTAGTTAATTCAGCTAAATAATCCGCTTGTTCCTTACTAGAACGAACTTTTCCTTTATCACCTTCAAACTTTGTATAATCATATTTTCCGTCAATATAAAACTCTGCTGCGGCACAATCTAAAGCGACCATAATTTGATCGCCAAAAGAATATCCAGCATTCTTAACTGCCAAAGCGATGGTGTCTAAAGCGTCTTCTGTACCTTTTAATGTGGGTGCAAAACCTCCTTCATCTCCAACGGCTGTTGATAAATTTCTATCGTGCAACACTTTCTTTAAGTTGTGAAAAATTTCAGAACCCATTTTTAATGCTTCAGTAAAATTTTCTGCTTTTACAGGCATTACCATAAATTCTTGAAAGGCTATTGGTGCGTCAGAATGTGACCCCCCATTAATAATATTCATCATTGGAACAGGCAATATATTTGCTGAAACACCTCCCACATATCTATACAATGAAATTCCTAACTCACTGGCTGCTGCTTTGGCTACTGCTAAAGAAACACCTAAAATTGCATTGGCTCCTAATTTTGATTTATTTTTGGTGCCGTCCAAATCTATCATTAATTGATCTATGGCGTTTTGCTCAAAAACAGAAACACCTAATAATTCTTTGGCAATAATTGAATTTACATTATGAACAGCCTTTAAAACACCTTTTCCCATATATGATTTTCCGCCATCACGCAACTCTACTGCTTCATGTTCCCCTGTTGATGCTCCTGATGGCACTGCTGCTCTACCAAAAGTTTCATTTTCTGTTATGACATCTACTTCTATAGTAGGGTTTCCTCTCGAATCAAAAATTTGGCGTGCGTAAACGTTGATTATTCTACTCATGTATTTTTTATTTTTTTAAAACCGCTAAATTACAAAATGTCTTGTAGTGTACAACCATTCAATTCTAAATTAATTACAAAACACCTACTGAAAAATCGTGCAAATAAAAACCCACTCTAAAAAAAAGAGTGGGAAAATTGCTATGAAAAAGAATGTGACTTTTACATCACAGTACAAATATACTTAAAAGAATTACGAAATCAAAATTAATTAATTTTTTTCTTTATATTTTTGGTAATTTCACTAGCTAAAAACCAAACCATCTTTCTAAATTTACTAAATAAAATCAGATATTATCACAAAAAAACACGAATAATTGTTGCTCATTGAATTGTATATATTGAAAATTAATCTATGGAAAAAGAATACAAACTACCCATTCCGCAATGGAATATTGATGATAGACCAAGAGAAAAACTTATTGCCAAAGGGCATCACTCTCTTAGTGATTCAGAGTTAATCGCTATTTTAATAGGTTCTGGAAATAAACAAGAAAGTGCCGTTGCATTAAGCAAACGTATTTTGGCAAGCGTAGATAATAATTTGAATGAACTTGCTAAAATCCCTATTGAACAACTGACAACTTTTAAAGGAATTGGCGAGGCAAAAGCAATTGCAATTATAACAGCCATAACACTCGGAAAAAGACTTCAAATAGAACAAGCATTGGTAAAACCAAGGGTAGCAGACAGTAAATCTGTTTATGAAATGATGCAACCTAAAATTGGGAATTTACAACATGAAGAATTTTGGGTCTTATTTCTAAATAATTCTAATAGGGTTATAAATATGATGCAATTAAGCAAGGGAGGTTTAACGGGTACTGTTGTAGATATAAGAATGCTTTTTAAAAAAGCAATGGAATTATTATCCATTGGCATTATTATTTGTCATAATCATCCGTCTGGAAAATTAATAATAAGTGATGCAGACAAGAAATTAACAAAAAAAATACAACAGGCAAGTGAAATACTTGATATAAAACTTCTTGATCATTTGATTATTACAGAAAAAGACTATGTAAGTTTTGTTGACCAAGGAATTTTGTGAGTTTAGAACGTTGTTCTGATATGCAATTAATTAGCCTAAAAAAACTATTTTACCCGAATAGAAAAGGCTTCTTTCCCTTCTAAAATTCCTTTTAAAATATCATTTTCTTTTACTTTACCAACGCCTTCAGGTGTTCCTGTAAAAATAATATCGCCTTTTTTAAGAGTGAAATATTGAGATACATAGGCAATTAATTCGTCTATTTTCCACAACATAGCCTTGGTATTTCCGTCTTGAACAACCTCATTATTTTTTAATAATTGAAATGATGTGTTTTCAAAATCAAATTTTTCTTTTAGATAAAATGTACCAACAACGGCACTTCCGTCAAAAGCTTTTGCTTTTTCCCAAGGCAAACCTTTTTCTTTACATTTTTGTTGTAGGTCGCGTGCCGTAAAATCAATACCTAAACCTATTTCGTCATAATAGGTATGTGCAAATTTTGTAGCAATATGTTTCCCAACTTTGTTGATTTTTACCAAAACTTCTACTTCATAATGCACATCATTAGAAAATGGTGGAATAAAAAACGGATTTTTCTTTGGCAATATAGCCGAATCGGGCTTTAAAAAAACAACAGGATTTTCTGGTTTTTCATTTGCCAATTCTTCTATATGTTTTGCGTAATTGCGCCCAATACAGATTATTTTCATTTTCCTATTTTGAACCTTTCTAAATGAAAACTCGGAAAAGACTGATATGAATAGTTTTTAAATTTTACTTCAATTATTAGAGTTCTATGTTGTTTACAAGTAGATAAACTTATTTGAGACTTCTTGTTTTTCCACACAGTTTGTCATTCCGTAGGAATCTTATGTGCTGTGGTTCACTTTACGTGAGACCCCTGCCTGCCGTCAGCTACGGTGTACCCACATCTTTTTAACTAACTAATAACGATTAAGTTAAAGCAAGTGTTAAATTGATGTATTTGAAATATTTTCCAGAAGTAATAATTCATTAACCCTTGTTTTTCAACTACTTCCACTCTTTTGTTTTTTTCAATATTTCTGTTTCAATATTTGTGGGTACACCGTAGCTGCCGGCAGGCTAGCTTACAGGGAGACAAACAGGGTTGGTGGAGAGGGCTAGAAAAAAATATTATCCCATAATTTTCTCTTTCTTCTTTTCTAGAATATGCTTCATAAAAGGTTGATTGAACAATCGTTGACCCGTAGCAGCTTTTATTGCATTGGCAACTGCTCCGCCTGCTGGTGGCAATCCTGGTTCTCCTAAGCCTGTAGGCGATAAATCATTTTCAACAAAATAGACTTCTACTTTGGGCGTTTCGTTCATTCTAATTAAACGATACGTATCAAAATTTTTGCTAGATGGTTTTCCGTTTTCAAAAGTTAAATCGCCATACAATGCGTGTCCAATTCCGTCAATAACACCACCTTGCACTTGATTGATGGCTCCTGTTGGATTTACCACAATGCCGCAATCTACAGCTGCTACAACTTTTGTAACTACTAGCATTCCATCTTTTAAAACAACTTCTGCCAATTCTGCAACATGTGTATTATGACTGTAATAGGCTGAAAATCCTTGATACACTCCTTCTTCTGTTTTCCCCCAATTCCCTTTTTCCGCTGCCAACTTTATGGTATTTTCCATTCGCTGACCTGAATATTCAATGCTTTTGTCTGTAGTTCCTTTTACGTTTTGCAATAATTCAATTCGTAATGCTACAGGGTCTTTATCCAATTCTTGCGCCAATTCATCAAAAAAACTTTGTTCTGCAAATGCTAAAAAATTAGTATAAGGTGCTCTCCAAGCTCCTGTTGTAATTTTACTCTTATAATTACCACTAGATACTTTATAATTTGGAATGCATCCTGCTGGGAAAAAGTTGGGAATTGAACCATACATATTATTATTAATAGCAGCTTCTTTTAAATGATACCCTGTAATTTTTCCATCTTTGATAGATGCTTTTATTCTGTATTTAATTGCAGGACGATAAATTCCGTCTGTCATATCATCTTCTCTAGAAAAAACTACTTTTACAGGTTTTTTGACTAATGAAGAAACTTCTGCTGCTTCTAAAGCAAAATCTCCATATAATCTTCTTCCAAAACCACCTCCCATTCTTGTCATTTCTAATTCAATTTCTTCTTCTTTTCTATTTAATAATTTTGCAACTCTACCTGCTGTCCATTGTGGTGTTTGAATAGGACCTACTAAATGTACTTTTTCATCGGTTACATTGGCATAGAAATTCATAGGTTCTAAACAATTATGAGGCAAAAAAGGTGAGTGATAGGTTCTTTCAATTGTTTTATCCGCTTGCGAAAATGCTTTTTTAATATTTCCGTCTTCACGGCGAACATCCAACTTTTTACTATCTAATAGTTTCTCTAGTTCTTTATTATGAAAATGGGTACTTTCTAATTTTCCTTCACTTTTCCAAGTAGCTTTTAAGGCTTTTTTACCTTTCATAGCAGCCCAAGTATTGGATGCTAAAACCGCAATTTTGTCACCAAATTTCACAATTTCTTGTACGCCATTTACTTTTTTAGCTGCACTATCATCAAAATTTTCTAGTTGTTGACCAAATGCTGGCGGACGTAATACAGAGCAAATTAACATTCCTTCTGTTTTGTAATCTAAACCAAACAAAGGTTTTCCTGTTACAATTTTAGCTAGATCAACATTAATGGCATCTGTACCAATAATTTTATATTCTGATGGTTTTTTTAAAGTTACATTTTCTGGAACTTCTAATTTTGCAGCTTCTGCAACCACGTCTCCATACTGTAAAGTTTCTCCTTTTGCATTGGTAATCATTCCTTTGGATACTTTGCAAGTAGATGCTTCTACTTGCCATTTTTTAGCAGCGGCATTGACCAGCATTTGTTTTGCAGTAGCTCCAGTTTGTCTTAAAGCATCCCATCCAAAACGAATGGATTGACTTCCTCCTGCAACTTGACGTGTATAATCTGCCTTATTATATTTTCCTTGAACCACATGAACCTTGTCCCAATCTACACCTAGTTCTTCTGCAATAATCATTGGCATAGAAGTTTTTACACCTTGACCAATTTCTGGATTTGGCGAAAAAATTGTTACATAGCCATTTTCTGCAATTCTAATAAACGCATTAAAATCTTTAAAGTTTAAACTTTCTATATCTATTGGCGGTACAACATTGGGTTTGCAAGCACCAAACAGATTAAAACCAATGAGCATTCCTCCACTTGCTAAAGCAGATGTTCTTAAAAAATTTCTTCTACTAACTGTAATTGTATTTTTATTTGAGTTCATAGTTTGTATTATTTTAAGAGGTTTTTTCGGCAGCCAAAGCCACTGCTTTTTCTATTCTGTTATACGAAGCACATCTACATAAATTTCCGTGCATAGCTTCGCGAATTTCTTCTTGTGAAGGATTTGAGTTTTCCTCCAAAAAAGCTGCTGCGGTCATAATTTGTCCTGCTTGACAATATCCACATTGTGGAACATCAAGTTCTTTCCAAGCTTCTTGCAAAGGATGATTTCCATCTTCAGATAAACCTTCTATCGTTGTAATTTCAAAATCTGTTGCGTTTTCAATTTGCAATTGACAACTTCTTACGGCGGTTCCGTCTACATGAATTGTACATGCGCCACATTGCGCAATTCCGCAACCAAACTTGGTTCCTACCATATTTAGTTCGTCGCGTAATACCCACAAAAGTGGTGTGTCTGCATCAGCATTTACGCTAACTGATTTTCCGTTAATTTTTAGATTGTAATTTGGCATTTTGTGTAGTTTTTTTTGATTGGAAAAAGATACGAAAAATTCTTATAATGGTAATTTGATATTATTTTTAAAATGAACAGTCACTCTCCATAGTAATAAAAATAATTATAACTAAAACCTAAATAATAAGTCAGATATAAAAAGAGTCGTTTTAAATCCCCAAGTAGTGATTCTATCTTTTATTAAATCAATAAAATATTTTAGAAAATTACTTATGTTTTTTTTCGGACGTAAATTAATGCAACTTCCTTATATCAATAACTTTATCGTGTTTATTAAGATATATCCCCAAACAAAAGAAACTTTTTATTTATTTTTTAAAGATAATAAATATCATAAAATATCAAAAACCATTTTTTATCCCCCTAAATTTTCATCATCCGAAACAATAAAAAATTGAATAATCATTGCTATTCCCATGACCAAAACACAACCTAATAAATTTAACCATAAATAAGGTAGCCAATCTACATACCAAACTATGATGATTAAAATTTGTGTGATGATTGCTGCAATAAAAACGGCATTTCCTTTTACAAATTTTATAAAAAATGCTAGTAAGAAAATTCCCAATACATTTCCGTAGAAAATAGAACCTATAATATTTACCAACTGAATTAAATTATCAAATAAGTTAGCTACACAAGCTACCGAAATAGCGAGAATACCCCAAGCCAATGTAAACCATTTTGAAGCGTTTACATAATGCGCTTCACTTCGTTCTTCATTGAGATTTCGTTTGTATAAATCGATGGTTGTTGTAGATGCCAAGGCATTTAATTCTGAAGCCGTAGATGACATGGCTGCCGATAAAATGACTGCCAATAATAATCCTATTAAACCACGAGGTAAATTATTTAAAATGAAGTGGATAAATACATAATCTTTATCATTCGATTCAATTTTTTCAATGGATTGTTCATCAATTTTTTTAATAATTTCTTTTGCAGCATTTTTTAATTCCAAATCTTTGGCGTTTAAAGATTGAATTTGATTTTTCTCTTCTACTTGAAATCCATCACTTAAAATTGTTTTTTTTGTGTTTTCTATGTGGATGTGTGCTGCTTCTAACTGCTGGTAATCACCAACGTATTTAGAATTTGCAATCGCTTCATTTGCTTTCGGATTAAAATTTAAAGGCGATGCGTTAAATTGATAAAACACAAAAACCATCACTCCTACTAACAGGATAAAAAATTGCATTGGTACTTTTAGCAATCCGTTAAAAATCAATCCTAATTGACTTTCTCTTACCGATTTTCCAGACAAATACCGTTGTACTTGACTTTGGTCGGTTCCGAAATAGGAAAGCATCAAGAACGTTCCGCCTAAAATACCTGTCCAAACGGTGTATCTGTTACTTAAATCAAATGAAAAATCTAGTACTTCCATTTTTCCACTTGCCCCTGCAATTTCTAATGCTTTTGCAAATGTTATATCCGCAGGAAGCTGATTTATAATCATATAAAATGCAATGAGCATTCCTACAAAAATGATAATCATTTGTTGTTTTTGGGTAACATTTACGGCTTTTGTTCCTCCAGAAACGGTATAAATAATCACTAAAAAACCGATGATAATATTGAGTGTTAGTAAATCCCAACCCAACACTGCACTCAAAATAATTGCTGGCGCAAAAATGGTAATTCCTGCTGCTAATCCACGTTGAATTAAAAATAAAATAGCTGCTAAACTTCTAGTTTTTAAATCGAATCTTCCTTCTAAAAACTCATAAGCCGTATAAACTTTTAGCTTATGATAAATTGGGATAAAAACGATACAAATAATGACCATTGCAATAGGCAATCCAAAGTAAAATTGCACAAAACCCATACCGCTATGAAAGGCTTGCCCAGGTGTAGATAAAAACGTAATAGCACTGGCCTGAGTTGCCATAACAGACAAACCAATGGTCCACCATTTTGTATCATTACCGCCTTTTATATAATCTTGAACGCTGTTGTTTTTTCGGGTAACATACGTACCATAAACCACTATAAACAACAATGTTATCGACAGAACAACCCAATCTAAAGTTTGCATATATAGCGTTTAAAAATGATAAAAATTTGTGATGAGGTAAAACAGTATTACATAAATAAGATTAGCAACTAAAACTAGCGTATATGTTTTTTTCCAAGTGTATTTTTGTTGATTCATCATTATTATTTGAATGTGTAATTGAAACCTGAAACCTAAAACTTTTGAAACCTGAAACTTTCAAACTTGAAACCTACTCTTTCCCCACAGACAACATATTCGCAAATAATTTATACGCCCCAGAAACCCCCGCAGGCAATTCTCTAAAAAAACTTAATCCTGTATAGATATAATTTCCTTTACCGTATTTGGCGATCAATAAACTTCCGTTTTTTGGAGTTTCGCCCTTGTCATTCATAGATAGAATTGGGGTATATGCAGCATCCCACGAATTTGGAAAATACAAGCCTCTTTCTTGCACCCAACCTTCAAAATCTTGATGGGTAATTTTATTCGGAAAATTTAAAAGCGGATGATTTTTATCTAAAATTCTAACTTCAGCAAACTCATCTGTAACTCTATCTCTAGAGAGATTTAGAGGGTATGGAGCAGCAACATCTACTCTTCTATTTGTGTTGTATTGCACAATTAGAGTTCCTCCTTTTTTTACATATTCTAGTAAATATTTTTGTTTGAATTTTAACTCTTTTACCACATTATAAGCTCTGATTCCAAGGACAATAGCATCAAATTTATGTAGGTTTTCTTCTGTAATTTCTGACGGATTTATGGTTAAAACGGTATATCCTATTTGTCGTAAACTTTCAGGAATTGCATCGCCTGCACCTTTTATATAACCAATCGTTTTTCCTACTTTTTGTATATTTAATCGAACAATTTTTGCTTCAGAAGTTACTAAAACCGATTGTTTAGGAATATGATTGTAGTTAATTTCAATCAATTCTTTATCGTACATTTTTTTGTTAGAAGTAATGATTGCTTCCAATTTTCCTTCGGATTGATTTTTAGGCGGGGTTACTAAAAATTCTACCACCTGTTTATCACTTTTTTTATCAATTTCAAACAAAATCGTTTTCGGTGAAACGGTCCAATTTTTAGGGGCAAATAAACGCACATCGCCTTTTATAGTATTCGCTCCTGCCCTAACCTCCACCTGCACTTTTTGAGGCGTATCATCAGAAAAAATAATTACTTTGTTTTTTAGTCTAGTCGTTACTTTTGGTAAAACTTCAAACGGTTCATAAATTTCGCCTTTGTCTCTTTCTGCATATCTTCTAATGATGTTTTTTGTAATCGTAATTGGCACTTCATCAATCAATATATTGAAATCTATTTTTGTGGCTCTTGGCGTTTCAGGATTACCAATTAATTCTTGATTATCAACACGATACATTCCTAAAGATGCTTTTTCTCTTAACCAATATGGGTCTGAAAATTCATTTGCTTTTAGGTTGATTGTTTCTTTAAAACTTACTTTTTTATTTTCAGATAAATCAATTTTTTTCACAATCGTTTTTTTATCAATAGTGGATATAATGGAAGTCAATTCAATATGTATATCACTTCTATTTAACACTTCAAAATTGACATCAATTGTAGAATTTGGTGTTCCGCTAGAGCTTATTGCTGATGCTTCTAGGTACAAACCTGCACAGGCTTCAATGATTTCTAATAGTTGTTTTTCTTTAATTTTTCGCCAATGAGAATCTTCTAACCTTTTAATTTTTTGATAGGCTTCTAATAATTTCGAAATATGTTTAGACGGATGTACAAAATCGAAATTTTCTTCAATTTCATACAAAATATCGCCAATTTCACCTCCACCTTTTATACGATTCCAAGTAGTATTTATTCCTGAAAAAATATCGTTTTTATCTTTGGGTTGATCACCTTTTAAAAACTCTACATATTCCGTCTGGCTTCCTCTTGTAGTTAATCTACCAAATCCTTGACATAAATGTTGACTGCTAGCCATAGATGCTAACTCGTTGTTAGACAGTCCTTTTAACGGATAATATACACCTACATCAAAAGAAGTAAATTCTTGCGATGCTTTTTTAAATTTTTCTTTATCTCTGTAAAACCAAGAAGACGTATTAAAAAACAAACGTTTTGGTGTCCACGTTTCTGTCAATTTTAATTGGTCAGAAAACTGTTTTTTATCACCTGCCAAATCAAAAGCTTCTACGCTTACTATGGCAGAACTTGTATGATGTCCGTGTGTGGTTCCTGGTGTTCTATGATTAAACCGATTGATAATTACATCGGGTTTAAAGGTTCTAATTGCCCAAACAACATCGCTTAATACTTTCTGTTTGTCCCAAATTTTTAAGGTTTCTTCGGGATGCTTCGAATAGCCAAAATCGTTTGCTCTTGTAAAAAATTGTTCGCCTCCGTCAACGCTTCTAGCTGCCAATAATTCTTGCGTTCTAATCACACCTAATAATTCTCTAATTTCTGAACCAATTAAATTTTGTCCTCCATCTCCACGGGTTAATGACAAATAGCCAGTTCTTGCTTTTACGTGATTAGACAAATAGGCAATTAAACGTGTGTTTTCATCATCAGGATGCGCTGCAATGTATAAAGCTGTTCCTAAAAAATTGAGTTTCTGAAGTTTTTCATACATCTGATTTGAAGTCAGTTTTTGTGGTTTCTGTGAAAAAACGGATAGAGAAATTAAGAAGAGAGCGCATATAAAAACGATGGTTTTTTTCATATTATTGGTTTGATGAGTGAAACAAATGTAGGTTTTTTTCTAATTAAGAATATTCTATTAACACATATTAGTCTAGAGGGAATTCGTATTTAAAAAAATGCCATAGTGATAATAATATCTTTTTAAATTGATTAAGGGTAAGTGGGTAAGTATTACCTATTTGTATTTAAAAAATCAACCTATATTTTTGTAAGATTTGTTTATTAGATACTTTTCAACTGAACTAATAAAAACACCTAAATGCTCAATAGTATAATTTTTAAAGTGTTTTAACCCTAATTGTTTAATCATCTCATTTCCTGTATAAGTAACATTTTTACCTATATCTGAAAAAGATTTTTTTCCGTGCGCTAAATCATTTCTATTTTTTTTTATATCTGAAAAAACTTTCCCATGTAAGTTTTCTTTATAGTGATTTAGTGGAAAAACAATTTCTAAATCTTTAGCAATTTTATGAATTTTCTTTGCATCAATACTACCTCCATACTCTATTCTATCAGAGATTTCTAATGCAATATCAGAAATAATTCTTTCAACTATATTATAAAATTTCTCTCTTATTAATCTGTCTTCTTTTATTTTTTCATCAAACCTATATATATTCTTTGACCAATATATTTTTATACTTTGTGTAACATCTTTATACGATAAATTTTCTGTCTTAATTTCATCAAATATTCCAACTATGCAATTTAAAATTGTAGATTCTATCAGATTATATAGTATAAGAAAACTATTGGCTTTAAGAATTTTTAATAAGTCATCATCAATAATAAAAGTCTCCTTTTCAAAATCATTTAACAGCTGATAGCCATTATCTATCCTTTCTATAAAATCAAAATATTTATCAACTTCTAAAATGCGAGATTCAAATTCGTCTCTTATTAATGAGTTCATACTAGATTATTCTTGATAAGTTAATTCCTCTTTTGTAATTATATTTAGCAAACAGTTTTTAACAAACTCTATTCTACCTACTAATTTACTTTTATTATTAGCCGCGTCAGAAGTAGTATGGCGTTTGAATTCTTTTGAATCTACCCAATCCATATATGCTGGCACTAAATCTTTTTTATCTCTTAAAGCTAAGTTTGTTCCAATTGCTATTGCTTCAAATCTAACCCTAGGTATAGCTTTCGAAGTTGAGGTTTTGTTAAACCCATTAGGGAAATAACGTTCTACAAAACGCATTACATTTTCAAATTCTTCTTTTTTGATTCTTTTTTCATTTTCATCAAATGATAAACCTTTATCAGTTATATACTTATTAATAAAATGTTTTACTGAATGTACAAAATCATGATATCTATCTGAATAAGCAAAAAACCTTGAAACTAATTCTTCTTTTTCGCCTCTTAATTTATTCGTAGGCTTGGTTGATGTATACATATTATTAAAAACTTTTCCTTCTGAAAGCTCTAACACAAAATTATAAAAAGAATTACTCATAAAGGCTCCTTTTCTAATCTCTGCTTCTGTCAATTTTTTACCTGTAGAATTTATACGGTTATATATATCTGCTCTAATACCAGCATCTGCCTCTTCAGAAAAAATAAAAATCCTCAAACCTAAATCTTTAAATTTCCGTTGTCTTGAGGGATGCAAATCCTTAAATTTCATGTCATTTAATTTATCTAATAAGTCTAATTCAGATATTTTAAATTTATCATTAACAAAATCTTGGATAGTTGTTAATCTTTGTACACCATCTATTAATTCCATATTACCTGAATCATCTAAAGTAAAAGCAAAAAGAGGTGGCATAGGAATGCCTAACATCAAAGACTCAATAAACTTACATTTCATATCATTTTTCCAAACATAATCTCTCTGATACTTGGGAATATATATTACTGATGACAATCCAGAATGATTTTCATAATCAAAATCTTTACCTTTAAATTTACTTAATGCAAGTTCAATTGTAAAGTCTTTTAGATTGTAATTATAATCTCTTTGTAAACTTTTAATTTGGTTTTCTAATTCTAATGAAGAATGATTTTCCATAACCTATTTTATATATATTTTTAAATGCTCTTTTATACTTTTGGCAACAACTTCTCCTAGTTTAACAGGAACAGCGTTTCCTAACTGTCTTGCAATTTTAACAGTAGAAACATTTTCCTTTTTTTTATTATAGAATTTATATTTTAAAGGAAACGTTTGAAGTAAAGCTGCCTCTCTAAGAGAAATAGCCCTATCTTGTTCTGGATGACCAAATCTTCCGTTTCCATAACCAATACAGTGGGTAGTTATAGTAGGTGAAGGCTTTTCCCAAACCATTCTTCCATATACACTTGGGTAAGATTTCCCAGATTCTTTTTTATGGCATTCTAATACAAGTTCTTCATTCCAATCTTTCCAACTTCCACCATAAGGTGTGCTTTCAATTCTTTTTTTATTTAATGGGGAAAGTTTTCTTGCAATATGTAATCTGTCTTTATTATTTTTTACTCCATCATTAATTTTTGGCAAAGACCCAATTGTGTCTTTAACTGTTATATAATTGTCTTTATTATGTGTTTTAGGAATCAAGTTTATTTCTCCTAATTTAGACGCTAATAAAACTAATCTTCTCCTACTTTGAGGTATTCCATAATCTGGACAACTAACAACTTCGTAAGAAACAAAATATCCCATTTTTTTTAAATCTTTAACAAAGTTATCAAAAACGGGTTCTTTCTTAAAATTAATTAATTGAGAAACATTTTCCATAGATACAATAGTAGGATTAGTCTCTTTTATTAACCTACTAAATTCGTATAGCAATTTCCATTTTCCATCTTTTTTTTCTTTATCTTTAAATGAATAAGATGAAAATGGCTGACAAGGAGCACAACCAACTAAAATTTTAAGGCTCTTATCAAAAAAACTATTGAGGTATTCTCCTGAGATTTCTGTTATGCTTTTAGATATAAACTTAGCTTTGTTATTAATCTCAAAGGCATATTTGCAAGATTCATCAGTATCTACACCAGCTACAACATCAAAACCTTCTTTAACAAAACCATAAGAAAGACCTCCAATACCACAAAATAAATCAATTACTTTACTAGAAAACATTACATATAGTTTTAACTAACAAACTTAACTAATATTTAGTTCTATATCAAATTGTTTTTTTATTTCTTATATGGGTAGATAAACTGTTGATAAATATATTTTTAAAATCACTTATTTAGAATATCTTTGTATTTCATTTCATAAAAAAGGAAAATCAATGAAATTCATCGTATCTAGTTCGCAATTATTAAGACAATTACAAGTTTTAGGTGGCGTTAAAAATAATAATAATACCTTATCGATTTTAGATAATTTTTTATTTGAATTGTCTGAAAATCAGCTAAAAATTTCTGCCTCAGATTTAGAAACCACCATGAGTTCTGTAGTTGATGTAGAGAGTGATAGTGAAGGTTCTATAGCCATTTCTATCAATTTGTTATTAGATACTTTAAAGACATTTCCTAACCAGCCTTTAACGTTTAAAACGAATGAAAATAATACGCTAGAAATTAGTTCTGACCAAGGAAAATATGATATGGCTTTTTTTGACGGAGATGAATTTCCGAAAGCAATTTCTTTGCCATCGCCAAGTAAAACGGTACTTCCTGCACACGTATTAGGAACGGCAATTTCCAAAACAATTTTTGCTACTGGAAATGACGATATGCGCCCTGTAATGAGCGGTGTTTTTTTTCAGTTTAGTTCAGAGAGTTTAACCTTTGTGGCTACTGATGCACATAAATTGGTAAAGTATTCTAGAACCGATGTTACAGCTGATCAAACCGCTGAATTTATTATGCCAAAAAAACCACTGAATTTATTAAAAGGGGTTTTAGACGGTTCTGATAGTGAGGTTGTTATAGAATATAATAATGCGAATGCAAAATTTACTTTTGACAATGTGGTGTTGGTTTGTCGTTTAATTGACGGAAAATATCCCAATTATGAAGCGGTAATTCCTAAAGAAAACCCAAATAAATTAACGGTTGATCGAGCTTCGTTTTTAAATTCTGTACGACGAGTTTCTATTTTTTCTAGTAAAACTACGCATCAAGTTCGTTTAAAAATGGCGGGAACTGAATTAAATATTTCTGCGGAAGATATCGATTTTTCTAACAAAGCGGATGAACGTTTAAGTTGTGATTATCAAGGTGATGATATGCAAATTGGTTTTAATTCTCGTTTTTTAGGCGAAATGTTAAATAACTTAAATTCTGATGAAGTAACCATAGAAATGTCTCTACCCAACAGAGCAGGAATTTTAACGCCTATTGACGGCACAGAAGAAGGTGAAGAGGTTACCATGTTGGTAATGCCTGTGATGTTGAATAGCTAATCTGTCATTCCTGCGCAAGCAGGAATCTCATTATACAAAAACTAACCACAATGAAAATTGTGGTTTTTCTTTTATCATTATTTAAATGAAGATTTATTATCTTTACTAAAATAATAAGTTATGAGTACTTTAGAAATGAAATATTGGAAATCGTCAAAAATGAAGATGAAAGTTCTTTAAAAAATTTATACCAAATTATAAAAGAATATAAACATCAAAAACTGTTAGATAAATGATTGCTGAAGGTGAAGAGGATATTAAGGCAGGTAGAATATATCCTTTAAAAGAAGCTAGAAAAATGATAAATTAATTGGATAAACACTTAATAAAACCTGTTGAGTTAACAAAAAGAGGCATCAGGTAAAAAAATTTCTCAAGCGGTTTATGGTGACGTAAACTAACATCTCGATACAATTCCGATGAAAAATCGGAATCACTCGATGTGACACTACGGATGTATTGATAACTAGCTGTCAGTTCGAATGAAAAAGAAAATGACCTGTGTTGAGTTTATCGAAACATCGAGAACTTATTTTAATAATTCAGATAATGTCTTAAAAAAACAAATAGTTGTAAAACACGTCAATGGTAGGAATAAGAAGCTTCATAGCAATTAGATATATTTTTAACTAATGTCGCACGATTTAAGTAATCATAGAAAGTCTTACAAAAAACAAGAACTTTTAGAAAACAATTGTCCAGAAAATCCGATGGAGTTGTTTCAAAAATGGTTTGTCAATGCAGACAATTCTGAATGGATTGATGAAGCCAATGCTATGACAATTGCTTCAGTTGGTTTAGACGGTTTTCCAAAAAACAGAGTGGTTTTGCTCAAAAAATATACTTCGGAAGGTTTTATTTTTTATACGAATTATCATTCAGAAAAAGGAAAAGCCATTGCAAAAAACAATCATATCTGTTTGTCTTTTTTTTGGGCAGGGTTGGAGCAGCAAATCATCATCAAAGGAAAAGCAGAAAAACTTGCAGAAAATTTATCAGATGATTATTTTGAATCTCGCCCAGACGGAAGTAAGTTGGGTGCTTGGGCATCTAACCAAAGTAAGGTTATTTCTTCAAGAACAGCATTAGATAAAAATTTATCAGCCTTTCAGAAAAAATTTGAAAGAAAAGAAATTCCACGACCAAAACATTGGGGAGGTTATTTGGTAAAACCTGTTTCTATTGAATTTTGGCAAGGTCGCCCAAATAGAATGCACGATAGAATACGATATACTTTGCAAAAAGATTTTTCTTGGAAATTGGAACGATTATCACCTTAATTTTTATATTTACAGTAGCATTTATGCAAGGGAGCATGCTCCCTTGTAATACATAAAACAATTAAATGAAAACACTGTACATTGTACGTCACGCAAAATCTTCTTGGGAATATTCTGGAGTTGAAGATATTGATAGACCTTTAAAAAAACGTGGAATTAAAGATGCACATTTAATGTCTAAATTTTTATCAAAAAAAATTTCTAGTCCAGATATTTTTATTTCAAGTATCGCAAATAGAGCCTTACATACTGCCGTAATTTTTTGTAGAAATTTTAAATATCCTTTATCTAACTTAAAGATTAGAAGTGAATTATACAGTTTTAGTGACGGGTATTTAGTAAAAACAGTCAAAGCATTGGACGACGGATTTAGTGCTGCCATCATTTTTAGTCATGATCACGGTATCAATACTTTTGTAAATAAATTTGGCGACAAACCTATTGCACATGTTTCTACTTGTGGCGTTATAGGAATCAACTTTGAAGAAAAACACTGGAAAAATATTAAAAAAGGAACAACTGTTCTAGTCGAATTTCCTAAAAATCATAAATAAATAAAAAAATTGTTAGAAATAAAAAAATATGCTGCTATTGATATTGGTTCTAATGCAATTAGATTGCTGATATCTAATATTATTGTTAATGGAGATAAAGAACCTCAATTTAAAAAATCTTCTTTAGTACGTGTTCCCATTCGTTTAGGAGCAGATGCTTTTGTTTCTGGGATTATTGGTGATGATAAAGTTTCTAAAATGATTGATGCTATGGAGGCTTTTAAATTATTAATGAAAATTAATAAAGTAGAAAGCTATAAAGCCTGTGCAACTTCTGCAATGAGAGAAGCTGAAAATGGAACTTTAGTTGCTAAAAAGATTTTAGAAAAAACAGGAATTAAAATTGATATTATTGACGGAAAAGAGGAAGCGGCTATTATTTCATCTACAGATTTGAATGAACTAATTAAAGGTGACAATTCGTATCTGTATGTAGATGTTGGTGGTGGTAGTACAGAATTTACTATTTTTTCTAGCGGAAAAATAGTTACTTCAAAATCCTTTAAAATGGGAACAGTTCGTTTATTGAACAATAAAAAATCTGTAAATAAAGAAATGTATGCGAATGTTGAAAAGTGGATAAAGGAAAATACAAAAGGTTTAAAAAGACTTTCTTTAATTGGTTCTGGTGGTAATATCAATAAACTTTTTAAAATGTCTGGAAGAACAGAGGGTAAGCCTATTTCTTTTATCTATTTGAATGCACAATATCAGTTTTTAAAACAAATGACCTATCAAGAAAGGATTTCTGAATTAAGTTTAAACCCAGATAGAGCGGATGTAATTATACCAGCAACAAAAATTTATTTGTCAGCTATGAAGTGGAGTGGCGCAAGAAAAATTTATGTTCCAAAAATTGGTCTAGCAGATGGCATTATTAAAAGTTTGTTTTTCAATAAGTTAAAAAAAATTATGAATATTTAATTAACTTAATATTAACTTTTAGTATCTTTGTTGTGACTTTATACTAAAAGTAGGGTCTTACTTTATAGAACAATTAATATTAAATCAAAAAATTAAAACTAATTTATTATGAAAAAAATTTTACTAAGTGGAGTATTTTTAATGTTTGGAGCTGCAATTTCTGCTCAAGGTTTACCAGATAACCCAGAACCAGGAAAATGTTATGTACGCTGTAAAACTCCTGAAGTTTGGAAAAATCAAGACATTACTTTAGAAATTGCTCCTGCTTACAAAAGAATTATTACTCATCCTGCCCAATATAGAACGGTAAAAGATAGAGTTATCGTAAAAGAAGCTGGTCAACGTTTAGTAGTTGTTCCTGCAGTTTGGGACACCAGAACAGTTACTTACAGAGCAAAAGAAGACTCAAATACATTAAGAGCTGTAAATGCTAAATTTGTTTCTGACAGTCAAACTATAGAAACAAAAGCGGCATCAGCAAGATGGGAAATGAGTGAAAAAGCTCCAGATTGTGAGTCTAGTGATCCTAATGATTGTAGATATTGGTGTTATAAGCCAGTGCCTGCTAGATTTACAACAGTATCTTTAACTAAATTGGCTTCAGATGCAAGTGTAGTATCTAGAACTATTCCTGGTGTTGAAAAAACATATACAGTAAGAGTAATGGCGACGCCTCCATCAACAAGAACTGTTGAAGTTCCTCCAGTATATGGTAGTGTTAAAAGAACTGTTTTGGTAAAAGATGCTTGGAAAGAGGAAGTAAATGTAGCTGCAAAATATAAAACTGTAACGAAAGAGGTTTTAGTAAGTAAAGGAGGTTTGACTACTTGGAAAGAAGTTGAATGTGAATTGGTAAACAACAACCCTTTACCAATTAACTGGAATCTTGGTAGTGCAACTTTAACTTCTTCTGCTAAAAGAATTATAGACGGAAGATTATTGCCTATCTTAAAAGATGGTGTTGCTGTTGCTATTGAGTCTCATACAGATTCAAGAGGTTCTGCATCAAGTAATCAAGACTTATCTGAAAGAAGAGCAAGAGCTGTAACGAACTATTTGATTTCTAAAGGTGTAAACCCAAGTCAGTTAACTGGTAATGGTTTTGGAGAGTCTAAATTAACAAATAGATGTTCTAACGGTGTTTCTTGTACAGAAGCAGAACACAGAAGAAATAGAAGAACAACTTTTAGAGTTATTAATCAATAATAATAATTTTTTAATTCAAATAAAAAGCCGAAACAATTGTTTCGGCTTTTTTGATTTCATTTATAAAAATTTAGACTTTTCAGGGTTTTATGCTGAACTTGATTCAGTATCAAAAACCTAAAAAATCTTGATAACGAAATACTTACAAGGTTTTCAATCAATGATACTTATTTTTTCATGTAGTTAGTGTTAAGACAATAAATACTACTAAAAATGATAACAGCAAACTATCATAAATATATTTTAAATTTTAAAAGCCCAAGCGGAACCTCACGTGGAATTTTAAGAACCAAAGAAACTTGGTTTATTGTTTTAACTAAAGAAACAAAAATTGGTATTGGAGAAACAGGGCTTTTTAGAGGATTAAGCATAGATGATGTACCCAATTATGAAAAGAAACTACAATGGGTTTGTAAAAACATTCATTTAGGATTAGAGAAATTACTACAAGAATTCACTGAATTTCCATCCATTCAATTCGGATTAGAGCAAGCTTTTTTATCACTAGAAAGTAAATCAAAATTCGATTTATTTCCATCAGATTTTACGTTAGGTAAACAATCAATTCCAATAAATGGTTTAATCTGGATGGGAGCTATTTCTTTTATGAAACAGCAAATAAAAGAGAAATTACAAAAAGGTTTTACAACGCTTAAAATGAAAATTGGTGCTATCAATTTTGAAAAAGAACTGGCATTATTACAGTCAATTAGAAAACAATTTTCGGCAACAGAACTCGAATTACGAGTGGACGCAAACGGGGCATTTCATCCTAAAGAAGCATTAGAGAAATTAAACTATTTATCAGATTTACAAATTCATTCTATAGAGCAACCTATCAAACAAGGTCAGCTTCAAGAGATGGCAAATTTATGTGCAAAAACGCCCATTCCGATTGCTCTAGACGAGGAACTTATAGGCGTATTTTCATCGGAAGAAAAAAGGAATCTGATGCAAACTATTCGCCCACAATACATTATATTAAAACCAAGTTTGATTGGTGGTTTTTCTGGAAGCAAAGAATGGATTCATTTAGCAACAGAAAACAAGATTGGTTGGTGGATTACCTCTGCTTTAGAAAGTAATATTGGTTTAAATGCTATTGCACAATTTACTTATACATTGCAAAATAAAATGGTTCAAGGACTAGGAACGGGAGGTTTATTTGCTAATAATTTTGAAAGTCCGTTAGAAGTAAAGAATGGAACATTACGATATAATAGGACTAAAAAATGGATAATAAAAACTCAACAAAGAAAATATTTTCAACTCATTTAAGACACAACCAAAGAGAGTGTAAACCAGTAATATTTTCCAACTTCCAAAACTTCCAAAACTTCCAAACTTCTAACTCCCCTCCTCCTCTATTCGTTGCCTCACGGTTTCATATAAAAAAGCACCGCAAGCCACAGAAACATTTAGAGATTTTATCTCGCCAAGTAGTGGTAATTTTGCTTTATAATCGACCATTTTTAATATGGAAGGGTTTACACCTCTATGTTCTGAACCTACGACAATGGCTATGGGTTGATTCAAATTAACATCAAAAACGGAACTGTCTGTTTTTTCTGTTGCCGCAACTGTTTTTATATCTGAAGCTTGTAAGACAAACAAAGCGTCTTTTATATGATCTACTCTGCAAATAGGGACTTTAAAAGCGGCACCCGCCGAAGTTTTTATAGTTTCTGCATTCACAGGTGCACTTCCATTTTTTTGAATAATAATTCCATGAACACCTGTACATTCTGCGGTTCTGATGATAGCCCCAAAATTACGTACATCTGAAAGTTGATCTAATAATAAAAATAAAGGTTTTTTTTCTTCTTCTATCGTTTTCTCAATTAGAGTTTCTAAATCATAAAATTCAATAGGAGATATTTGAGCAACTGCTCCTTGATGGTTATTGTTTTTAGACAATCTATGTAACTTCTCTATAGGTACCATACTTATAGAGATTTTTTTTTCTTTAATAAGTTTCTCTAGTTCATAGAAAAGATTGCCTCTTAAGCCTTTTTGTAGATATACTTTATTAATGGTAGAACCACTTTCTATAGCTTCAATAATAGCTCTAATACCAAAGATATTTGTTGTTTCTTTTATCATATTGCAAAAGTACATAAAAAGTTTAGGCATAAAAAAAACCACTTCTTAAGAAGTGGTTTTATAAATTATTTTCTTTTGATTAGAAAGTAAATGCCGCAGATGTACCGCCTCCATAATTTCCAGATAAACTATATACAGAAACACCATTAACTGTAACAGAGTATTCTGTACCTCCATCTCCATAAGAATCATATATGTCTATTGTATAAGTGTCAGAAGGTAAACATCCTCCTTCAGTGATACTACCTGTCATTCCAGCATAAGCACCATAAACAGGTGTATCAGCACTCGCATAAACAGTAACTCCATTTGAGTTTATTAACCTCCAGTAAACTTCTTCAGGCCAATCATCAAAAGTAAGGGTTATCTTTACTTTAGATTCTCCAGTTGGACAAAGTTGTGAAATATTTAAAGTTAATTTCTCACCTGTAAATAAATTTTCAGTTTGTTCAAGTTTTATTACTAATTTCTTATCCTCGTCAAGATTTATATCTTGTACTGTAACTGGAAGTGTAGCTGAATTAGAACCTGCAGGTATTGTTAAAGTTGTTGGCACTGTATAAGATGCAGGATCTGCATCAGTTTCATTAGCTACAACACTTACAGTAATTGTTCTTTCTGTATTCGTTACATTGGCAGTATAAACTGTATATTCTTTTGTTTCTTGGGTACCAATTTCAACACCAAAATCATCAGAATTTACATTAAATGTTGCATAAGGAGTTTGTGGAGCTTCTACTAAATCTTCACAACTTTGTAATGCAAAAACTGAGAAAGCAATTAAAAGTAATTTTATTTTTTTCATTTTACTTAAAAGTTTAAAAACCAATCATTATCTAGATAATGATTGGTTATCATTATTTTATTGATTTTGATTTGAAACAAAAGGATTGTTTTGAATTTCATCTAAAGGAATTTCAAATTGCATTCTTTCGTCATTATAAGGAATAGGTGTACCTACAAAAGATAAATGGTTAGCACCTCTTGTAACAGTTGCTTTGTTACGTTTCATAGCTAAATAACTTTTTCCTTCGCCCCATAACTCAATACGAGTTTGTAAATAAATCTCGTCTTTTAGGGCTTGTCCACTTAAACCATCTACATAAGATGCGTCAGGTACTCTTCTATTCATTAAAGCTTTTAAGCTAGTTCTTGCTGCACCGTCATTACCTGCTCTAGCATTTGCTTCAGCATTTAATAAATACATTTCTTCTATACGCATATATACATAGTCTGCAGTAACTGTTTGAGATTCTCCGCCAATTACATCCGAAGCCCTAAATTTGTACAAAGGTTGTAGATATCTACCACTACTTGAGTTTGCAAAGAATTGGGCTTTTCTATAATCATTACTAGGAATTGCATCATATAAAGCTTTATCTATGGCTTTATAATCACCTGCCCATGCATAGCTATACGACCAAGAATCTACTTGACCCCACCAAGAAACTAATCCTAGTCCATTTGTTTCTGTAATGTCTATACCCCACATCCAACTTGGTGAGCTTACATCATCAAAACCATTTAATCCACCAGCGGCAGCAACTAATTCGCTTTGAGCTAACATTGTATAACCTCCTGAACTAATTACAGCTTGTGTAAGCGTTGCAACTTCTGCATCTCTACCACCTTTGGCTCCTAAAACATATCCTAAAAGACCTCTTGCAATATCTACATTTATTTCATTTTTTGCAGTTCTATTGAAACCGTTTAATAAAGATAAAGCATCTGTTAAATCTTTTTCCATTAAATCATAAACTTCACCTGCGGTAGATTTTGGTAAATTACTACTGATTGGCTCTGTATACATAGGCAATATAGCTTCAGATGCATTGTACTCTTTTTGATAAAATTGAGTCAAGTAGAAGTATGCATAGGCACGTAAAGCTTTTGCTTGCCCCATAGCATATTTATTTTCGTCAACATCTGGTATAGCATCGTTACCTCCTAAACTTTGTATTACAGTATTAGCAGATCTAACAATTCTATAGTAAAATCTCCACACTTGTCTGTTATCTGCAAAGGTAAAGTTTTCACCTGCTTGATACTCAGTAATACTTGCTCTATACCAACCATAAGTACTTACACTTAAAGCCATATCTCCAGATAGCATATCGCTAAATACATCATAAGATTTATGTCCAAAATCATCATGACCAGTTGTTCCACCAGTTTGAGTTTGAATCATCTGTGCATAAATACCATTTACAAAGGCAGCTGGTATTCCAGGGTTTGTAATAGTTCCAGACTCTAATTGAGAAGAGGTAAGGTTCTGTGTTGGTTGACTTGATTCAGAATCACCACTATTGTCTAGTAAATCCTCACTACAACTGTATGTAATACTTACAATTGCAGTTAATACTATTAGTTTAAAAAATTTCTTCATTGTACGTTTTTTATTTTATATATTAAAATTTAACTCTAACACCCATTGTAACTGTTGTAGCGGGTGCATAAATTCTACGTGCTGAACTTCCTGTTTCTGTAACTGAAGGATTAAAACCATTTCTTGCTGTTGAAGTGAAAAGGTTATCTCCTGAAAGCCAAACGTTTATCCCATCAATACCAGCATTTGATATAAATGTACTAGGTACAGTATAACCAATCCTTGCATTGTTTAGCGCTATATAATCAGTACTCGTAATAAAACGAGTTGACTGTGATGTTGAATTTGTAATGGCATTATCAGATAATAAAGGAACATCCGTAATATCTCCAGGGTTTTGCCATCTATTAGCAATATCTTTATGAAAGTTATTTCCAGCAGCTCCAAAACGATCACTCATTAATTCTGCATATTGCCCATCATAAGCATACCCACCATAACTGTATGTAAATTGAGTAGAAAAATCGAAATTTTTGATTTTACCCGCCAATCTAAATGCTCCTCTTACCTTTGGAATCAAAGTCTTATTGATAAATACTTGTGTTGAATTTGCATAAAATTTTGTTACTTGTCTTTTTATGTTAGTACTAGAAACTAATTGTCTATATTCAAAAAGTGAAGAAGACGTATTTGTATTAAGTCCATTAGCATCTAACACATTAAACCCAACATCATCACTAGTAATAGTATTTTCACCTGTATACCCAGGTTCACCTGGGTCTGCAACATTATTATTATTCAAATCATCATAGTATTGATACCACATTGGTGCACCGTCAGATGGATCTACACCAGCCCATTCTCTCATATAAAAATCAAATATAGAACGTCCTACAGCAAATGCATACGAACCATCTAAACTAGAACCAGAGTCAATAATTTTTTGACTTCCAGTAGAAGGGTCTATTGGCATATTAAGCATTTCATTCTTAAGCACCTCTCCATTAATAGATAAATCTAAACTAAAGTCTTCCGTTTTTATGATATGACCAGTAAGGTCAAACTCAAAACCTGCATTTAATACTTCACCATCATTTACCAATATACTTGATAAACCTCCAGAAGGTCCAACTCTTTGATTAAAGAATAGGTTATCTGTATTTTTTCTATAGTAATCGAAATTAGCATCTAAATAATTACCAAAACTCATTTCTAAACCACCTTGTAATTGCTTGGTAGTTTCCCAAGTTAAATCTGGATTACCATTTAATGCTAAACTAAGCGCTAAACTGTTCCCAATAAAATCAGAATTAAAAGTATCAAAACTACGGCTAGAAGTAACACCTTGTTGGTCTCCTGTTACACCATAAGAAGCTTTTAGTTTTAAATAAGAGATAAAACTATCCTGCATAAAATCTTCTTCACTAAGCACCCAAGCAGCACCCACAGAACCAAATATACCCCATTTGTCGTTTATAAAACGAGATGAACCATCTGTTCTAATAGATCCTGTTAAAAAGTATTTACCATCATAGTTATAATTAACTTGTGAAAAATAAGATTCTATACCAGATCCATCTTCATAACCATCTGCTGGAGAAGAAGTTTCTAAATAATTACTTAAGGTAAAAATTCCTGGTAATATTACATTTTGTTTGAATACTCTAGATTGTGTAAAACTTCTTTCAAACGTTTCATATCCAAATAAAGCATCTATATTATTGTTTCCAAAAGATTTCTTATATCGTAAAAGTTGTTGTAATGTTTTAGACCACCTTACTCTATCACGTACAGTAATAAGCCCATTTGAACCACGTCCTGTACCATAAATATGGTTTGTAGCATTGTTTCTTCTTTCAAAAGAATATTGACCTCCAATTTTTGTTTCAAAAGAAAGTTCATCTGTTAATATAAACTGGGCTGATAAGTTACCATTTACAGAATGAGTATCTCTACCATCAGAATCTAATACTGCAGAACCAATAGGATTTACAAGGTTAGCATTTGGACGAGCTCTTTCGAAACCAAAATTATTAATATCTGAAGTAGGAGAACCATAATCATATTGAAATCCGCCAAAAACTGGGTCAGGAATTAAATTCGCAGTATTAGGAAATCTTGCAAAAACTGGGTAAATAGGCGCCATTTTATCTGCAAATTCAAAAAGGTTTTCTGAACCTGCTATCTGACCATTATTAGAACTTTCAGAATAAGAATATCCTATATTAGCACCTACTTTTAACCACTCTTTTACATTAGAGGATAAATTCAATCTTGTAGTATATCTTTTAAAATCTGAATTAAGAGAGTATCCTTTATCGTTAAGGTAACCAATTGAGGCAAAATATCTAGATTTTTCTGAGCCTCCTCCAATACGTAGATTAGTTTCTGTTCTAATTCCAGTTCCAAAAGCTAAATCTGCATATTTTTCAGGTGTAAATAATCTACTAACACCGTTTCTTACAGATTTTGTTGCAGGATTAATCAAAGCAGCTACATTAGGAACATCCCACATGTTATAACCAGCACCAGCACCAACAGGAATAGTTTCACCTACTACACCAGTTGTGCCACCAAATAATGCAAGGTTAGCATAGGCTATTGCATCTCCACCTAAACTTGCAGGGATATCACCTGGGTTTACCGTTGCTCTATTAAATAATCCTTCCCAAACATAACCTATATATTCTTCTGGAGAAGTTACTACATCATACCTAGGAATAGATTGAAAATTAACACCAGATTTTACATCTACTTCAATATAACCTGTTTCTCTAGAAGAACCTGCCTTTGTAGTAATTACTACAACTCCATTGGCACCTCTAGAACCATAAATAGCTGTAGCTGTTGCATCTTTTAATACAGTAGTGTTTTTAATATCTGATGGGTTAATCGAATTTAAATCGAAATTTCCGGAAAAAGGAATACCATCTACTACATATAGAGGAGTACGATTACCTAATGGAGAACCATAACCTCTAACACGTATCGTACCAATGGTTCCTGGTTGTCCAGAAGTATTAATGACAGTAACCCCTGCAACTTCACCAGTTAATGCTTGTGTAACATTAGAAAAAGATTTAGCTTCCAAGTTTTCTGCTTTTACTGTTGCTGCAGTACCCGCATAGGCTCTTTTTGTTGTGGTACCATAACCCACTACAACAACTTCATCTAACACATTGTTTTCATCTACAACCATTCTAACATTAATGGTGTTAGACGCACCAACTGTTCTTTCAACAGGAGTGTATCCTAAATATCTAAAAACTAAAACATCGCCAACACTTGCTTTAATAGAATAATTTCCATCAAAATCAGTTTCTGTACCTGTTGTTGTTCCTTTTTTTAATATACTAACTCCAGGCAAACTTCCAGATTCCTCTGAAACTGTACCCGAAATAGTTTTTTCTTGTGCAAACGAAATTTGCACAACAAACGCCAATAAAAGCGTTAAAATCCCATTAAACTTTGTCTTCATTATATAATTATTTGAATTAATTAACGCCAAAAGTCTTAAATAAATCTTAATAAAACAATTTTTTTAACATAAAAAGCACCTTAACGTTTGTTAAGGTGCTTTTTATGTTTTGTCTCTTCCTATCTAAAGACTTTATTTTTATCTAGGGAAAGCCCATAAATCATTGTCTAATAAATGACCTCCTTGTGAAGCAATAGCTGCTTCGTAATTAGTCAAATTAGTGGTTCTTTCAGAAATAGGATATAAAAATCTTCTTGGAATTATCTTGGAAGGATTTACACTAGCAACGGCATTAGGGTTTGCTACTAAAGTAGGAAAGCCTGTTCTTCTATAATCTGTCCAAGACTCTAATGGAGCATTTCCGTATAAAGATTTATATTTTTCGGTAATAATTGTTTCTATTTTATCATCTGATGTGCCTGATAATGTTAAGGCATTTACATACGTATTAGCATCTGTAACATCTACACCTATATACATCATATTTGCTCTTACGGCTTCTTGTAATGCGCTTAATGCGTTTACATCTGTTCCAGAGGTTCTTATAATTGCTTCAGCTTCAATAAATTTAACTTCCCAATAAGAAATTAAAGGTGTTGGAGAGGCAACTTGCCCCCAAAACAATCCTGCTGTCCCTGCAAAATCTTCTCCATTAGTAGTATAAAATGGTAATCTTGGATCTCCTGCCATCATTCCGTTTAATGTACTACCAAATCCTAATGTAGAGGGTCTGTCATTGTGAAACAAAAATAACGGGTTTGAGTTTTGAGAAGGTGTACTATAAATAAAATCTGCTTGTTCGCTTGTACTTGACAATGCTAGAGCAACTTCATTTAAAGCATTTTGAGCAGCTGCAACTCCATTTACAGAAGTTAGGTGCAAATAGTATCTTGCTTTTAAAGCATGAGCCGTTTTTTCCCAATCAATACCTGCTGTTGACCCTGCTCCTGCAAAGGCTCCTATACCAGATGAAACTCCTTCATTAATAGATTCTGTTAATAGATTTTGTACCACATCATAAATATCTGATTGACTGTCAAATTTAGGGTTTAAATTACCTGAATCTCCTAAAAAAGCTTCTGAATAAGGTACGTCTCCCCATATACTTGTAGCTAGTCCTAAATTGGCAGCCATATATAATTTTGCTAGTGCACTAACATCTCCTGTGTTATTTTGCATTAATACAAAGCAATCTCTCATTGATCCTGCTCCGTAAAGAGCGGTGTCCCATGTGTCGTCAATATCACTTTCTCCAATATTATATTGTCCAAAAGCTATTTGTTGAGCGTCCAAGCCTTCAAATTGTTGTATTATAATTCCTGAAATTCTTGAGCTTAAAGCTACTATATTTCTATGTGATTGTGAAATCATACCAGGATAAATTGCTCCTGCATTTATTACCTCTGCTGACGGATTGTCTAGGTCTTCATTTAAGTTAGTTATATCGCAAGATGATAAAAATCCAACCAATACTATACTTATTATTATTTTTACTGTTTTCATATTTTCTAAAAATTTAATTTTACATTCAATCCGTAACTTTTAGTATTTGGTTGGTTAAAATAATCTAAACCAATACCATTACTATCTCCTGTTAAATTAGTTTCGGGATCGACTCCTGGGTACTCTGTATTTAACCATAAATTTCTACCAAATACTGATAAAGAAGCATTATCTACAAAAATATTGCTTAACCATTTGCTAGGAAGTGAATATGATAAAGTTACTTCTCTTAATCGTACCCAAGAAGCATCATATACAGCTGTTTCAGATAATCCTCCAAAGCCATAACGCCTCCAATAATTATTATTTTCACTTATAGCAGGGTTTGAGTATGCAACAACTTGGGTATTTGCCTGACCTGTAGATTGAACTATACCTGGAAATAAAGTTGTTTGATCTCTAATTAAAGTAGCTTCAGAAACTCCAAAATAATCTATAATTCCACATGTACCACACCAAACATCTCCTCCTTGTCTAATATCTAATAATACAGAAAGGCTTAAATCTTTATATTTGAATGTATTACTTATACCGGCTAACCAATCTGGAATAGGGTCTCCTACAACTCCGTCCGTGTCTGCTGCTAAAGGATATCCTGCGTCATCTATTAAGACCTCTCCTGCATCGTTTCTAGCAAATCTTGAACCGTAAATAACACCATACGATTCGCCTGGTACAGCACGTGAACTTGTGCCTGAAAATCCATTTAGTGTATAGCTTTCTAATCCATCTACTAATTCTTCTACAACGTTGGTATATGTAGTCCAATTTATACCTACATTCCAATCAAAGTTTTCATTTCTAATAGGTGATCCACTTAAACTTAATTCTACTCCTTTATTTGAAATTGCTCCAATATTAGCATATCTAGATACAAATCCTGAAGAGGATGCAGCATCAATATCTACTATTTGATCAACTGTTTCTTTGGAGTAATAAGTAGCATCAAATTTTAAACGTCGTTCTAACATTGATAGTTCTAAACCAACTTCAAATTCTGTAGTTTTTTCTGGAACTAAATTAGGGTTACCTGCTAAACCTGATCTTTCAAATGAGGTACTATCATAAGCAGGGAAGGTTATTCCTTGTATAAAACCATCTCCACTAACAAATGTTCCTCCAAAATTTGTAGTAGTAGCATAGATAGGTGCATCATTACCAGACTTACCCCAAGAAGCTCTTAGTTTACCATAGTTAAGAAAATCATTTTCTAAAAGTTCACTAAAGATAAAACTTGCTCCAATAGAATAGGATTGAAAGGTATTTTTATTAACTGGTAAAGTTGATGTCCAGTCGTTTCTAAAGGATGGTGTTAAAAACAACATATTGTCATAACTTAAAGTAGCGGTAACAAAAGCGCCAATTAATTTTTTTCTTGTTGATAATTCTTGGGCTTGTGTTGTACTAACATTTGTTAAATTAAAGAAACCTGGAATAGTCATTCCATCTCCAATAACGGTTTGTCTATTAGATTTTGTATAAAATCCATCGTAACCTACAGAGGCACTTAAATTTATCTTTTCATCTATATTTTTGTTTGCACTAAATATTAAATTCCAGTTAATATCTTGGTTTTGAATTATGTCATTTATAACACGGCCGCCAGAAAAACTTGCGTCTAAAATATCAAAACCTAGTTTTCTTGTATCAGCATATCTATCAAGAGATGCTGAAGATTTTACGGATAACCAATCATTAATGGTATAAGTTAATCCCATTTTACCAAGAATTCTATGAACGTCATCTCCATTTTTATTTCTTGCTACTGTAAAATAAGGGTTATTGTAAATTCCATCTCTATAACTTCTATGTCCAGGTAATTCAGCACCGGCTATATCATAAAAATAAGAACCTGAATTATCAGCAGCCTTTTGACCAGCTAATCCGTTTCCTAAATCGAATGTAGGAGCATTTCTTAATAATCCTAGCATTACTCCAGAAATGTTTGACCCTCTTTGAACTCTATTACCTCCTGAATTAGTGTATTGTGCAGAAGCGTCTAATTTTAAATCATCTGTTAAATTAGAAGAAAAATCTATTCTAAAAGTTTTTCTTTGAAATTCTTCGTTTGGAGAGACACCTTCTTGATTTAATTTTCCAATAGAAGCTCTATAACTAAATTTATCATTACCTCCGCTAACTGCTAAATTTATATCTGTAGTCATACCTCCTTTAAAAAAATCGTAATTGTCATACGATTCTGCAGCTACTCCATTTCCTGTTCCAGCAGGTACAAGACGTCCAAGTCTATGAAATGCGTAATTTGGGTCTCCATCATATTCTAAATCAGAAATTTTAGGTCCCCAAGAATCTCCTTCAAAAGTCTCTGGTCCTCTATATTCTAAAACTCCTCCATTATGTCTTCCTTGAGAATAAATTCTTTGTAAAGAAGGGCCTTTATTTATTTCAGAAAAAGTATTAGAAGTACTTAAACTAACTCTCGTTTTTCCTAGTTTTCCTTTTTTGGTAGTTATCAATACAACTCCATTAGCTGCGCGCAAACCATAAAGTGTTTGAGCTGCTATACCTTTAAGAATATTTACAGATGCAATATCACTTGAATTAATATCAATTGCTCTATTGGAAAAATCTGAACCACCTAAACTTGAATTGTTATTTGTTTGAGAAGGGTCTTCACTAAAGGAAGAATTGTTAATTGGCACACCGTCTACAACAAAAAGTGGTGCGTTAGAACGTGTAATAGAAGTATTACCTCTAATTCTAATATTTGCAGATGCTCCTACTGAACCTGAAGATGTAGTTACCTGTACTCCAGCAGCTTTAGAGCTTAATGCTGAAACAACATTGGTTTCTCTAGAGTTTTCAATATCATCACCTTCAACCGCTTGAACAGAATAACTTAATGCTCTTGGTTTGGCTTTAATTCCTTGAGCTACAACAACAACTTCTTCTAACAACTCGCCACCTTCTTCTAAAGTAATGTTAATTGTGTTAGATACTCCAACTGTTCTTTCAACCGTTTTATATCCTATATAACTAAAACTTAAAACATCACCTGTTTGAGCTTTAATAGAATAGGTACCGTTAAGATCAGTTTCTACTCCTTTGTTTGTACCTTTAACAAGTACGCTAACTCCTGGTAAAGTTCCAGATGAATCTGAGACTGTTCCAGAAATTGTTTTTTCTTGTGCAAAACTAACTTGCACAGCAAACGCTAGTAGTAGCGTTAAAATTCCTTTAAACTTTGTTTTCATTGTTTAGTACATTTGAATTATTTGCGTCAAAAGTCTCAAATAAAAATTAAATAAACAATTTTTTAACATTAAAAAAGAACGGTAGATTCAATCCCCAAGTGAAAGTTATAGCTTTATGAGTGTATAATTTTTTGAAAAAGATTGCAATAAAAAACCTAACTAAAATATTTTAGTTAGGTTTTTAAAATTGAATTAATCTTAACTCTTAATTTACATCCCACCAAAGTTTGGTGTGATTTGTATCTGGTCCTTGAGCAGATACCATTGTTGCATAATTATCTGGGTTATTGTCAGCAACCGCCGAAGAATATGAATGTCTAACAGGTATTCTTTGGTCAGTAGCATAAGTAGAAGGTGTTAGTGCTGGTGCATCTAATCTTCTCCATTCTGCCCACGCTTCTGAACCGTTTAAGTATAATGCTACCCATTTTTCATAGGCAATATCACTTATTGTAGCACTTGTATGAGTAGCTGTATAAGAATTAATATCTGCGGTATCTACACCCCATTGTTCCATAGAAGCTTCAATACCTTCTTTAAATAAGTTAGCTGTAGTTCCTCCTCCAACATTCCAACCTTTTAAAGCTGCTTCTGCTAAAGAAAACTTAACTTGCGCCAAGGTGTAAATAGGTGCTTGATATTGTTTTTCTTTTATAACCATAAGACTTATAAAAGAATAATCGGGAACATTACCATTTACTTTACCGTTAGGTGCGCCAACATATTTTTCATCTATATTCCCTGGAAAGTTAGGCGATGTTGTCATGCCGTCTCTTGAAGGTTCTGAATATTTAAACAGTCTTGGGTCTAAATTAGTTCTTAATTTTTCTACCATAGTTTCAGACATAATATAATCTTCTCTACTTTCAAATCTATCTTCCCAAGGATTATCACTTTCTTCGGTAGTAGAATACGTAAACACTAAATTGTCATCGTTACTTGATATTAAAGCACCTGAAGAAACTGCTGATTCAAACTTGCTTTGCGCTAAAGTAGGATTGGCATCAGAAATTCTTAATGCCATGATCATTTTTAACATATTTCCAAATCTTCTCCATTTACTCATATCTCCATTAAACATAACATCTCCACTAGGACCATCTCCAGAATTAATTCTACTTAACGCATCATCTATTTCTGCAAACATAAAGTCATAAATAGACTCTTGACTGTCAAATTTAGGCGTAGTACCATCTTTTCCTTTAAATGCTTCTTCCCAAGGTAAGTATCCCCAAGTGTCTGTCATATATTGAAGAAAATATGCTCTCAATAATTTTGAAACTGCTATTTGGTTGTCGTTATCACCATAGGCTAATGCATCTGTAGAAGTTTCAGGGTCTTCATTCACTTTAATTATTTCATTAAGGTTTTGCATTGGTCCTGTGTACCATTCGTTATAGCTAAATTCATTTGTACTATACCTAGACAAACCAGGATATTGTCCTTCTGTAACTTGTTGTGTATATAACAATCCTGCTGTTGTAGTTAAAACGCCTGTAACATCGTCTGCTGAATCAGAATTATTTTCTGTCCCTCCAACATATTTTTGAGCTTGGGCTAACAACTGTGATGGAATGGCTTGTGTAGGACCATTAGGGTCATCATTTATATCTCCAAAATCAACTGTATCGCAAGATGCAAAAATTAGTAAAGAGAATACAAATAGAAGTATATTATTTTTTATTATTTTTTTCATTATATTATACATTAAAATGTTAATTTAAAATTTAAACCTAAACTTCTTGTACTTGGTAAAGTACCGTTTTCAGCCCAATTAATACCTGATCTTTTTTCTAATTCAGATGGGTCAACCCAAGGTAAATCAGAATAAATTAACCATACATTATTAGCATAAGCACCTATAGAAGCAGACTTTAAATTTAATTTTTCTGCAATTTTTTGATCAAAGCTATAGTTAAATCTAATTGTTCTCAATTTAAAATAGGTAGCATCGTGCAAATTGTTTTCATAAATATTACCTAAATTTCCAAGATTATACCAGTCTTGTGGGTTTACGTAAGTGTCCACTACTGTTCCGTCACTGGTAGGGTTTCCGTCAGCATCTGTTCCTGTTTGTAGCACTCCTGTAATATGAATACCTCCTCCTGAAGCAACAGGATCTCTTTTAGGATTTCCTTTGTCATTTAAGCCAACGGTAATTGGAGCTATTCCTGAATGGTTGTAATATCTTTCTGTTCTAGAGTAATACTTACCTCCTTTTTGGAAATCAAACCCAAAATTTAAATTCATATTCTTATACGTAAAATTTGTGGTAAGACCTCCTGTAAAGTCTGGCAATAAAGAGCCTAAATATTTATTTTTTTGTTGTGCATAGGAATAATTTCCTCCACTTAATTGAATGATTCTATTTCCATTTGCATCTTCTGCAAAACCAGTACCATAAAACAGTCCCCATTCTTCTCCAACTCTTTCTTGTAGTTTCATTCTTGAAGTGTATGTACTTAAGTCTCTAGATTTAATATCTTCTGAAATTTTATTTACCACTTTAGAAAGTGTTGCAAAATTAACGCCCAATTCAAACCTAAAGTCTTCTTTTTTGATTACATCGCCAAATAAAGCAAACTCAATACCTTTGGATGTAGTTTCTCCTGCATTTACATATACAAAAGAATATCCTGTAGCACCATCTAAAGCTACTCTAACAGGGTTATCTTTATCATCTCTATTAAAATACGTGAAATCTAATGATAATCTATTGTTTAAAAATGACATTTCAGTACCTATCTCAAGTTCTTGCCTTATACCTCCAGTTAAATCTGGGTTTGGTTGTGTACCCGATATAGATTGCGTAACTTCTGTTTGATATATTGGATCTCCTGCTTCATAGGTACTTGATATTAAATATACACTAGGAAATAATGGAGCGGTTGAAATACCTGCTCTTAATTTTGCAAATGACAAAATATCATTTTTGGATATTAATTTATGAGCAAGTAAACTTGCAGAAATACCATAAGTTCCTACTCTATTGTCTTCAGGGTTTGCTGTAGATCTCCAATCCAATCTATAAGAACCGTCTAAATAAGCCATATTCTTATACCCAATAGATGTTCTTACGAACATACCTCTATTCTTCCAATTAGAATAATTTGTTGTAACACTAGCAGGGTCTTTTGAACCTGCAAGATTGTAAAAACCTGGTATAGTAAGACCTCCAACTGTTTGCCCTGTAATTTGTCTATACGCATAGTTTGTTATTTCTCCCCCAGCATTAGCTGTTAAATCTATCTCATCATCCATAAATTTATTAGAGTAAGATAGCATTGCAAAAAACTCGTCTCTTTTTACTCTTGTAGCTCTTTCTAAATAAAAAGAAGGGTCTAACAAACTTTTTGTAGTCCCCCTATCATCAAAATTATATGAGTTAAATGTTTTTCTTGCTTCTGCTTTTAAAACAAAGTTATCATTAAACGTATAGTTCCCTCCTATTTTACCAAAAGAAGCATTTTTTGTTTCATTTTTAGTATTTTCATAAGAATGAAAATAAGGCATATCCCAATATAAAGGAGCTGCATTCCTAGGACCTTTAATGTTCCAAGAGTAAACTTTCCCCTCATATTCGTAATTTCTTAATCTAGAAAAGTCTAATTGTCTTTGCCACCATTGATTAAAATTAGACCCTAAATTCCCATAATTTTGTTCTGGATTGTTTAAAGTGTATCTATCTTCATAATTTAAGTTTGCATAAAACTCAAATTTATCAGTAATATCATAAGAAGCGTTAATTGCAACCCTTGTTGTTTCTCTTTTAGAATTAGGAACAACCCCTTCTTGTGAAATGTAACTAACAGAAGATCTAATATTATAGTTTTCATCTGCTTTAGCAAAAGAAAATGTAGTATTATTTGTTATTGCATTATTATAAAAAGCATCAACATCATTTGTGGTTGGAGACCAGGCTCTTAAATTTCCAAATTCAGATCCGTTAGGTATCCAAGAATCCCAATGACGAACCATTGTACCATCTAGTCTTGGACCCCAACTTTCATCTGCATTATATTCTGGTATCCTTTGACCGTCAAAAGAAGCCCAAGAAGCAGGGTCTTGTGTTGGGTCATAAGAAAACGTATTCCAAGTTTGACTATATCCTCCTCCATATTCATTTTGATATTCTGGTAGATTGACAACAGAGTTTACTGATAATGCATAATCTATACCAAAAGTAGTTTCGCCTTTTTTCCCTCTTTTTGTTGTTATTATTACAACACCATTCCTTCCTTCTGGACCATAAAGTGCAGTTGCAGAACCTCCTTTAAGTACAGAAATATCAGCAACATTGTCTGCATTAATATCTGAAGATGAATAAATTCTAACTCCATCTACTACATACAGTACATTAGACTCTCCTCTTAACTTAATTGTAGAAACACCAAATGTAGAACTGTTATTACCTACAATTTGTAAACCCGATATCTTTCCTGCTAACGCATTTGAAATATCTATTTCTTTTGCTTTAACTAATGCATCTCCTTTGACTGATTGTTGAGAAACACCTAAAGATTTTTTCTCTCTTTTTATCCCTAGAGCTGTTACAACAATTTCGTCCAACACCTCACCACCTTCTTCTAAAGTAATGTTAATTGTGTTAGATACTCCAACTGTTCTTTCAGCCGTTTTATATCCTATATAACTAAAACTTAAAACATCACCTGTTTGAGTTTTAATAGAATACTTACCGTCAAAATCAGTTTCTGTTCCTTTGTTTGTACCCTTAATAAGTACACTAACCCCTGGCAAAGTTCCAGACGAATCTGATACTATTCCAGAAACTGTTTTTTCTTGTGCAAAATTTATTTGCACAACAAACGCTAGTAATAGCGTTAAAATTCCTTTAACCATTGTTTTCATTATTTAATAAATTTGAATTATTGGTGTAAATATCTTAATTAAATGTTAAATAACCAAAATAAATGTTAAAATGTTAATTTAAACAACGTTTATTTATTTATTAGACGGAGAAGTTTTGATAAATAAGGAAGCAACATTAAAAAAAGGAGCAACTCAAATGCTTACCTTTCACCAAGATGGAAATGCTATTCAGATAGAAGCCAAAAATAAAAGTACATTGTTAGTACTTTCTGGAAAACCCATTAACGAAAAAATTGCTCAATACGGTCCTTATGTAATGAATACACAAACTGAAATTATGGAAGCTATGCGCGATTTTCAACAAGGAAAAATGAGCTATTTGTATTGAAATGTATTTTAGAAACTGATTAAAAACCAAATACTAAATCCAACTAAAAAAATAATACCAATCCAACTTAAAATTTTTAAATAAATAGTTGGTTGATGTTCTTTGGGGGTATGTTTTCCAGTGAGTAAGAGATAGTTGAGAATAGCATAAAAAGGGGCGGTTAAAAAAGATAAAATAGTGGCAATTTTTACCATTATCCCCATATTATTCATAAAATAATTTAAAATAATAAACGTACCAATTCCTAAAAATAAAATCCAGAACCAATAGCTAAATATTGTTTTTTTATTAAAAATTAAATTTGTTGTTCTTGTCATTACTCTAGGTGATGCATCTAATGTAGTAATGGTGGTACTAAACATCGTCGTAAAAGCAGCAACAGCAATGAAGATATACGAAAAATCACCTAAATTTTTAGTGTATAATTGTATTAATTGCGAAGCAAAAACAGCTCCTTTGTTAGAAAAAGTTTGTCCAGAATGAAACATGACCAAAGCTCCTAAAAGCACAAAGCATACACCTAAAAATAGCGTACCAATATAACCTACATTAAAATCGAAAATAGCTTGTTTGGGTTTCATTTTCTCTACGGTGGTTTTGTCTTTTTCAACCGTCCAGATAGAATGCCAGATAGATACATCTAATGGTGCTGGCATCCATCCTAAAAAGGCAATTAAAAATGTAATTTCTATAGTTCCTGACGGAAAAATTTGTGTGAAATCAAAACTGTCTTTTGTACTAAATAATGCAACATTTACAGCAATTAAAGTGCTAATTGTGAGTAAAATGATAATATATTTCATCAGATTATCTAACAATTTGTATTTACCTATTAATAGTATAACAAAACTGATACCCATAATGACGGCTGACCATAAAACAAGATGATCTGTAAACCCAAATAATTGTGATGCTAAACTTGCAGTAACAATGGTTACTGCTGCCTGTATAGTAAACATTGTCGCAAAATTGAGGAGGTAGTAAATTATTAAAACACTTTTACCTAGCTTTTTATATCCGTCTAATAAAGTTTCTCCTGTGGCAGCTGCATAGCGTGGACCAAATTCAAAAAAAGGATATTTGAATAAATGCACCAACAACAAAGCCCACAACAAACCAAAACCAAATTCTGCTCCCGCTCTTGTAGATTGAACCAAATGCGATACGCCAATAGCGGCACCAGCAAATAATAAACCTGGCCCTAAAGAGTTTAAGAATGTTTTTTTCATTTTTAGGATATAAATCGTAAGTTTTTATTCTATCATTTTATGACTTTTTAATAATTCTTGCCAACAATTTTTTAGCACGCAATAATTTCACTTTTACGTTGTTAATGGGTTCGTTAATTTGTTTTGAAATTTCTTTATAACTTAATTCTTGAAAGTATCTAAGATTGATAACTTCTTGATATTTAGGTTTTAATTGTTTAATATCTCGCAATAATTTCGCCAAATTTTGTTCTCTAATAATTGTATCTTCTGGGGTTGGGTTTTCATCAATAATGGTATATACTTCATTTTCTTGCTCTTTTGTAGTTTCTATAGATATTGAAGACTTTTTCTTTCGAATTAAATCAATATGAATATTTTTGGAAATAGTAATTAACCACGTTTTAAACTTATATTTTTTATCAAAAGAATCAATTTTATCAAAGGCTTTAGAAAATGTTTGAATGGTAATATCTTCTGCATCATTATCATTTTTTGTTCTTTTTAACTGAAAATTATAAACTTCTACCCAAAATTGATCTAGTAAAAAACTAAAAGCAGACTGATTTCCACTCTTTGCTTTTTCTATATGTTTATGAAGTTGTTTTTCCGTTATTTTCAATAGGTACAATTTGGAATCAGTTTTACGATAAATATAAGAATTTGTAATACTGTGTGTAAAATAAAACAGACAGATAATTATGATAGTCTATAAAAACTCAAAAAAATAAAAACCTTAAGAAAAATTTTAGTGTTGTGGTTCTGTACAAGTGTCAAATTTATCTGGAGTTTTACCACAAAATCCACAAGACTCACCGGTATTATTTAACATTGGATTTTGGCTAGCGCAAGTTCCAGCAAACTCACCACCTTTTTTGCCCCAAATTTTTATAGCAATTCCTGCAAAAGCAATTGCAAGTAAACCAATTGTGATAAAAAGTAATTTCATAAAAAAGTATTAGATTACAAAGATAAGTATTTCTTGATTGTATAATTTTTGTTGTAAAATAGTATCAGGGCAATCGGATCTAAATATTTAAGATTTGATGTCTAAATTGATCATCAAGAGCAGTTTATATCTTTTTCTTTTGATACTTAGTTTCTTGTTATGGTGTTTTTTAATGATATTAAGAGCAATACGTTTGATGATAGACATATTTTGGTCAGCATATCCTTTTCGTATTCTTGAAGTATCTTCATTAAAATTGACATCAAGTACCCAATGTAGTTTATTTTCTATCCCCCAATGAGAACGAATGAGTTGGTTAAACTTTTCTACCTTTGCACTCAAGCTAGATATATACTCAATTCGTTTAGGTTTTCGGGATTTAGTCGTTTATCATAAAAAAAGGCTCTAGTTTAATTTAGCTATTATTTGTATATTTACGTTATGAATTTACAAGATATAAAGAAAGGAATATCGACACTTTCACTAATAGAAAGACAAGAGTTATTAAAGGAGTTGTCTGAAGAATCAACAACATCAATTCCTAGAGTAAAAAGTCAAGAATTGAGACGGTTTCAACTGGATAATAAGTTAGGCTGTTGTGCCCATTGCGGTCATCCAAAATATGTAAAATTTGGTATTGATAAAGGTTCTCAACGTTATAAATGTAAATCTTGCAAGCGCAGTTTTACAGAATACACAGGAACTTGGATGGCAGGTTTGCAACGTAAAGATAAGATTGATGATTATCTAGCCTTAATGCTAGATAGAAAAGAGTTTGGATAAAATAAAAGTAACTTTGTCTATAAATAAGAAAACTGCTTTTGTTAATAAGGTATCTAAAGATATAACAGCATACCAAAAATATCAAAACATAGAACTCAGGTATCAAAAATTATGAACAAGAAAAAAGAGCAAATGAATTAAAAATGCAAATTGCTCTTTAGAAACTGGCTTAAAGCCGTTTTAGATATGCAAGGTATAAAAAAATATAGATTTTTTGTTGGTAATGAACACAGAATCTATGTGGTAAGTGGTTATAAAAAACACATCAATGGTAGCTTGTTTTAATGAGACAAGAATTTTAGTCTTTTTATTAAATGCGACAAAATGTTATACACCCTTTTATGATTTTTTAAGAAGATTTATTTATGAATACACCTCTCATTATTTTCTTACATAATAGAATAAGGGTATGAAAAACTTAGGTTTACTTTTTATTTTGCGCCTACTATTTACTGAATAACTGCTACTTAAAGACTGCTAACTATTTTTTACTTTAAACCTAAAGCTCTTAATATGTGTGGTGTTAAATTATTTGTAGTGTCTTTTACAAATAAAATACTACTATTCTTGGTAGAAAGTACATATTCATAGTTATATAGTTTACTTATACTATCTATGGCTTTTTGTATTTTGCTGTTTTCGGTATTTAACACTGTAGTATAAGCTTTGTCTATTCGTTGTTTAAAAGCTGTGAGGGTATCATTATATTTTTTTGTTAATTCCTGCAATGCTTTTTCTTTTAGCCTTTTTTCTTTTAATCGGTTGTTAACAGATACCGCATAGTTTTCTACTTCTTGTTGTTGAATTCTATAAATACTATCGGACTTTACAAGTTCTGTTAACTTTGGGTATATTTCATTAAGGTTTACATAACCTACTTTATAGGTTTCTTGTTTGCAACTTGCTAATGCTAAAATTAATATTATTATGTGTGTGTTTTTCAAAATTTTCGTCATATTTAAAATCTAAAAAAACTCTACTAAAAAATTAGTAGAGTTTTTTTTAACTATATTATTAAATCACTTTTAGAATACTACTCTTACCATACCGTCTCCACTATGATAAAAAGCTCCAGCTGTTAATCCAGCTGCAGTCGCAGCTGTATTGTCCGCATGTACAGGCAAACCAACTACTTGTAATTTTGAAGTAGGATTAGCTCCAAAAGGCACTCCTATACCAACTGAACCGTTAGCATCTATTACCATTGCATCTACACTTCTAGCAGAAAGTTGAAATTTTATTTGTGCGCCAGTAGCATAAGCTCCAAGTATAAGTCCTCCATCAGTAGCAGATTCTACTACTCCAGCATTATCCCATTTTGAAATTGTTGGATCAGCGGTAGTTCCAGCTACTCCTAGATAAAGATATTTGAAACCATTGGAAGACATAGCATCGTTATTTACAACTTTAATACCATCAAAAATTGTATTATTGAAATGCACTTCTAATGCATTGGTAGGAGTCATAGTTCCTATACCTACTTGGGCAACTGTTGTAAAGCTTACTGCAATTAATGCAACACTTAGTATTATTTTTTTCATAATTGTATTATTTAATGTTTGTTTTTGTTATTTAAATTTTAAAGACTAACATATTACTTTATTTAGTAAGTCTTTTTTTATTCTTTACAAATTTCTTTAAAATTTGTTTATTATATTTTTTGTTGTGCTTGGACTTCGCCAATAATAAATAGGTTTATTAAAATCCTGTTCCTGGAGGATCTGCACTAGCAGCTTGCGCCTTTTGTGGATTTAAAACCATGTACGTTCCTAATGCTGTTAAAGCTGCATACTTACCGTAGTTTCCTATTTTAGACAAAGCCTCTTTACGTGAGATATTATCTTGTGTTTTGTTTGTATCGTTCATCTTATTCTTAAATTTTTAAGTATATTTCTAAATTATTATTCTATAATCAGTTTTTTAGTATACTTACCATTTTCAGATACTACTTGAACTAGATACACTCCAGTTTTTAAACTTGGCAAAGTAACGTCATTTACTCTTTGCATTGTAAATGAATGTTCAAGTACTTCTTGCCCTGTTAAGCTATACATTTTTACAGAAGCTTTTCCTTCTTCTTGTAATCCTGTTATTCTAAGATTGCTATTGCTAGTCTTATAAAGATTTACTGTATTTAACACATTCGTATTATCTATACTCAAAGCAGTTCTTGATGTATGTAAATAGAAGTATCCTATTCCGTTAACGGCATCTGTCAATGTTACTGTATAAGAGGCATCATTGATTTTTTCGATAGTGTTGTTAATTTTATCTTCTACATACACATTTATATCTGATGGTAAGTTAGTTGCTACTGCATTAAAAGTAATCTCTTCGCCTGCGGAAGCTTTTACTGATAAAGGAACAATATTTGCTTCATAGTTACTGTCTGATAAACATTGTAACATAAAATCAACTCCTTGGCTATCATTTATCAAGTGCGTATCTATAGAAAGACTTGGTGTACCATCTCTAAAAGTACCTGCATCCCAACCAATATCTAAACCAGATGTTGTATTTGGAAAATACTTTAACATTGTTTTAGAAGTTTGGCTTCCATTAGACAAACTAACGTCTAGAGTTGGTACAGCTTCCGTTCTATTAAAAGTAGAAGTTGCATCTTGAATATTTTGCAAACCTTCTGCAAATCTAAATACCGAACCATTACTTGCCGCTTTAACAACAAATGCTTGACCAGGATGTAATTGTGTAGTTGCTAATGTTGCATTATTATTAACAACATATCTATGTGAACCAACACCTTGATCTGGGCTTGTATGATCCCATATGTATAAAGCGTTATGGTTTGATTCTAAAACAGCAGTATTATTAGCAAATAATGAAGCTGTAGATAGATGTGAAGGAAACGGATTTCCTATAGCATTCCAATCCCAAGAACCAGAAGCACCAGCAACTAAAGTAAACTCCTCATCATTAGCCGTAGCCATAGTTCCTACAAAACTATAAGTTCCAACGGCATCTCTGTGCATACTATAACCTCTACTACTTTCAAAAGCAACATTTGTTAAATTGGCTTGATTAGCACTAGTAACTGAAGCGTTATGATATACCCATCTTTCACCTACATTATTTGCGTTGTTATAATAAGCAACAGCATAATTATCAGTTGTTCCTGACTGGGTAATGTCATTTGACGCATCATCTGTAATAAAAGCACCAATTGTTTGACCACTAAATGGCGCAGAAACAATATGCCAGTTAGTTGATAAATCTGAACCTCCTGTTACATAACGCTTGTAAGTAAGATTACCTACAACATTACCTGTACCATTAGGCGCAAAAAATGACGAACTGTTTGTTGCGTTAGATTCTGCTGTTATACTTCCTCCTGCCTCAACCTCAACATCACCTCCAGCAAATACAAATGCTGTTGGTGTAATGGTTACATGACCAGTTGAAGTTACATGTAGCTTCTGAGACCAAGCAACGCTTGTTAAGATTGTGCAAAACATTATACACATAATTTTTCTCATATATTTTGATTTTTATAGTTAATATGACTGCAAATATAATACATTATTAAAAATAAAAAAATAAAAACGTTCTTAAAATGATATAACTCGGTTATTCTTTATAAGAATTGATTTCTATTATCCTTATTTTGAGTATTGACAATAAATAATAAATTTTACAGTTTGAATACAATAGTAAACCTTTTTAATTTTAAATGATGCGCTTTTAACTTTAAAAACATATATTTGATACCTTAAAATAATTTATTTTTTAAATGAAGTTAACATGTATAAAATTTAGTTTTTTATTTACCATTTTTTTTGTAACTAAAAATACATCACAAGAAACCTTACCTATATATACAGATTATTTATCTGACAATGTTTATTTAGTACATCCTTCTGCGGCTGGTATTGGCAATACAAGTAAATTGCGCCTTACCGCTAGACAACAATGGGCAGGAATACCAGATGCGCCCACTTTGCAAACGTTAAGTTTTCATACAAAAATTGGGGAATACTCTAATGCAGGATATGGTCTTATTTTATTTAATGACGAAAATGGATACCATTCACAAAAAGGAATTCAAGGCACATACGCATATCATTTACAATTAAGTGACGGTAGTATATTCAATCAACTATCTTTTGGATTGGCTTTTACATTTGTTCAAAATCAATCTGACCAAAGAACTTTTACTGGAGATCCTGAAGTGGCAAGTATTATAGAAAGTACCAGTTATTATAATGGAGATTTTAGTATGGCATATCATTTAGGAGGTTTCTCTTCTTATTTTACCGTTAAAAATTTATTTTTAACAGCTAAAAACAATTTGCGTTTTGAACCTTTAGATTTAAGAAACTATATTTTCTCTGCGGGCTATTATTATGGTAGAGATAATTTTATACAGTTAGAACCTTCTGTTATGGTTCAGTTTAGAGAGGGAACTAAAGAAAGGATTGCTGATTTTAATATAAAAGCCTACAAAACCATATCCCAAACAAGAATATGGGCGGTATTATCTTACAGAAGAGGTTTTGATACAGATGCCATAGAAAACACTCAATACATTTCCCCAATTATTGGCATTAATTATAATAAACTAATGTTTTCTTATAGCTACACAAAACAGCTAAATGACATTGTTTTAACAGATTCTGGTTTTCATCAAATTTCTGTTGGTGTAGATTTATTTACAAAAGAACCTAGAGCAGCAGCTTGTCCTAATATTAATTCAGCTTTTGGAAGTTTCTAAAAATTGATTCGGTACGATGGAAATTTGAAAAAAGCATCAGAAATCACCTTCTTTTAATCGTACGCTTGATGTATATATTTAGCATATTTTTCTTGACGCTTTCTGTTTCCCGTTTTATAAAATTTTACAGCATCATTATCTCTCATAAAAAAGTGATTAAGGTCTATTATTTTTAACAATCCGCCTCTGAATAATGAATCTCTAACAGGGCCTTTTACGCCAGAAAAATAGAATGTTACCCCTTTTTTTTGATAAAATTTAATCCGTTCTTTTAGCATTTCTACTCCTGTACTATCTATTCTATTGATGCTTTCTGAATCTAAAACAATCAACTTTAAAGCGGTTCCTTTTTCGGCTACCATTTTGTCTAAATTTTCTCTAAAATAACTCGCATTTGCATAAAATAATTGTGCATCAAATCGAAAAACCAAAACATCATCTTTGATGATAACTTCTTTAAATCGGTTTTTATTTCTGTAAAAATTTGAATTAGGTACTTTTCCTAATTCTGTAATATAAGGTCTTGATGTTCTGAATATTAAAATGATCAATGAAAGCCCTACACCCACCATAATTCCGTATTCAATTCCCAATACTAAAGTGGCAACAAATGTGGCAATCATCAACCAAAAATCTAAGTTATTGGCTTTCCATAAGAACATTGCCTCTTTAAAAT